>NZ_JBMKHJ010000014.1:0-129473 GCF_049237265.1 Enterobacter cloacae complex sp. IR5384
CTGATGATCTGTTCGTCGGAAAAACGCTTCTTCATGGGGATGTCCTCATGTGGCTTATGAAGACATTACTAACATCGGGGTGTACTAATCAACGGGGAGCAGGTCAGTCTTTGCCATCAGCACGCAGCGAAACCTTTGGCGCTTCATATTTTCCTATGATGCGCGCAATTTTCACCGTCCAGGTATATTCATGCCCGGCAGTCAGACCTGTCAGCGTCTTTTTGAGGATCTCACCGGCATGGTTTTTATTAGGTCTGGTAATAAACTCGACAGCGCGGGTGCTGGCGTCAACCAGGTAAAGATCGTGCCCGGCAGGTCCGGCCAGCCAGTTATTCCAGTTATCGCGCTCAAAGTTGGTTAAATCTTCAAACGGAGCTGCCGCAGCGACGGAAATATCTGCCTCGCGATACACTTCAACGCTGAATTCACCGGCGTTGTCTTTGTACTGGTCTTTGCCATCGGCAAAAAACAGCGTCAACATCCCTTCAGCTGGAACCGACCAGCGGTATTTATGATTACCAACCGGATAATTTTCGTTACCAAGGCGTGCCTGAAGCGAAGGATTGCGTAACGTTAGCGTTTCACCCTCTCGGGGAATACGCCCCTGTGGTGCGGTAAGCGCAAAATTTTCACTTCCATTCCTGGCCCAACCACTGGCCAGAATGGTAATTATCTCTCCCGCTTTGAGGGCAATTCCTGTATTTATCCCTTCGGCATTTTTTGCGTCAACTTTTCCTGACCAGATTAAATTTTCGCTCATGTCTGACTCCTGTGACAGCGTGGCGAAGAATTTCGCCATTGAAAGATAGTCCTTACTAAATGCGTGATTTTAGTCACTCAGTTCTGCTAACCGCCTGATAATTAGAGTAAATAATATCCTGAGAAGCACAGACTTCTCATCATCATTACCCGGTTGTTATCGGCAGGAATGAGAATAGTCAGGTGGTATATACAATTCAAAACGCTAAAAGCTTTATTAAGGGTTGCGATTTTGTAATCAATTAAAAATATTAAAATAATTATCGCTGAATTAGGAATAATCTTAAGCAATAAGAGGGTGAGTGCAGCGATTTGTAATAGCTTATTCTCCCCATTGTTTACGTTGATAATTATGTAAGCACTTCAGGAAATCGGGCATACTTATCTCGTGTCATGCGGGTAAAGTTCAAAAATAAACTAATTATCTTTTTACGTATGCCATACCCTCTGATATACCTTCCTTCCCTCATACCAGTCTGAGTGATGGCCGCTGTGGTCTATACTGGCCATTATCGAATACCCAAAGGTGGTGTCATGCATATATTGCCTCCTGTTCGCCCTGAACACTCCATTGAACGTCTGACGGCGGTACTTGAACCAATTGCGGAAAAAGTGAAGCTCGCGCCGCGTAAGCGGATTACCTGGAAACATAAAGGCCGCCAGCAAATGTATCTTTTTCAGGAAGGAGAGCTTTCTTTGTTGCGTGCATCTGACGGGTTGCTGTTAGTTAGCGTTTTTGAGCCTCATCTGTTCGGCATTGCCGAGATGATCCAGCCGACGCAAGGACATATACTACGCGCAGAACGGGAGTCTCTGATTTTGCGTGCTGATGCAGATGAAGCCGCCGCGCGATTTCGTGAACAGGGCGTCTGGGAGGATGTGGCAGCCTTGCTGTCGTACCATACGGCCTATCTCATTTATCGTGATGCCCAGGTTGTGCAGCAGCGCACCTATTCCGTGATTCGCAGCTATCTGCAGGAGATGATATTACTGCCCGATGAGGTGCGTATGCGAACAACTATTCTGGAATATATTCAGGATCGTACGCTTCTTTCCCGCAGCAGTATTCTCAATGTATTATCTGCACTTAAGCAAGGTAAATATATCGCGTTCAAACGTGGCGGATATTTACTGGAGGTAGGGCATTTGCCAGAGTCATTTTAAAATTTAAAAATAAACAGAAAATGATTTCGCGATTGTCGTGTTTGTCGATATCGTTTGCTCACTGAAATATTCAACAGAGTAAACGGGATTTCTATGAAAAAGACACTTGTTGCATTAATTCTGGCTAACGCTTTTACCGCAACGTCTGCATTTGCAGCGGCAGATACAGGCACCTGGTATAGCGGTGCTAAATTCGGCTGGTCACACTATTTTGACGCCAGCACCGGATCGAAAGCGAGCGATAATAATAATGGCTCGAACCAGTATAATATTGAACATGATAATGTCGGTGGTGGGGTATACGCGGGTTATCAGATGACTCCGTGGCTGGCACTGGAAGGCGGGTACGATTATTTAGGCAATATGCAGATTAAAGGCAAACATAGCGCGGGGGCACAAATGAAAAGCCAGGGGCTACAGATGTCCTTAAAAGCCAGCTATGCCGTGACCGACAGCTGGGATATCTATGGTCGTGCCGGAGCGATGGCCTATCGTGCTGAATCTGATGTAAGTGGTCACAATCGTTTTGAAACAGGCGTTCGCCCGCTTGCCGCAGTCGGGACGGAGTATGCGTTTAACAAAAATTTAGCGGGCCGTCTGGAATATCAATGGGTAAGCAACGTGGGTAATGCCAACCAGATTGGCGTCAGCAGTGACGTAAGCTCTGTGACTGCAGGTCTGACATGGCGATTTGGACAGCACGATTAATCCTTGCCATCCTTTCCGTTACAAAAGCCCGACTGTTCAGCAGTTGGGCTTTTGGCATTTAACCGGTGACTAAAGGTTGAAGGACAATGTTAATCTTTTGCAGTCCCGTGACGTTTTTATCTTTCAGGTACTGCTGATTAACCATTTCCAGCTGCTCAAGTTTAGTCAGCGAGGCGAAGACCGGCTGAACAGGGCTATCTTCGGTAAAAATATCTTTCGCGGTAGTCTGTTGTAAATAATCTGATTTCAACTGCGCTGTTAAACGGTCGATCTGAACTTTATTTTCCTGATACAGCGCAGCGATATGCGATGCCGGAATTTCTGGCGGTTTTTCTCCGGGTAAAACTAATGGGATCTGCAGATGATGGATTTGTTCAACCTTATCAGGCGCAGAAGCGCTGCAGGCGGTTAATAAACTGAGGCTGAGCAGAGTCAGTAATAATGACCGTTTCTTCATGGGGTACTCGTGTTAAATAAGCAGAGCGGACATTATCGTAAACAACCGATACATCTTCAGATTAAACTTGTTTAATTTTAAATATCCCGGCGGGAATAATCAGCCAGGCTGACGCAACCACCCCGTCTGCGTCAGTCATGCACGCAGGGGAAACAATCCGGCAAGAAAACGCTATACGTTATAGCCATCAGGATCCCGTAAGGCTATGCTTCATTCAGCACGATAATAATTACAGAGGCAATGTCATGGATAAAGAACTACTGGATGCGGGTTACCGGGCCTATACCGGGGAGAGAATTGACGTCTACTTCAATACCGGGATCTGCAAACACTCCGGTAACTGCGTTCGCGGCAGCGCAAAGCTGTTTAATCTGAAACGTAAACCGTGGATCATTCCTGATGAAGTGGACGTGGAAACCGTTGTACGCGTGATTGATACCTGCCCGAGCGGTGCGCTGCAGTATCGCCAAAAATAAGCGAGGAACCATGGATATTCTGGAAGGCCATAACAAGTTTTATGTGAACGATGCGAACGGCAATCAGGTCGCAGAGATTGTCTTCGTACCCACAGGTGAGCACCTGAGTATTATTGAGCACACTGATGTCGATCCGAGCCTGAAAGGGCAAGGGGTTGGCAAGCAGCTGGTGGCGAAGGTGGTGGAGAAAATGCGCGGTGAGAATCGCAAAATTATCCCGCTGTGTCCGTTTGCGAAGCATGAGTTTGATAACACGCGGGAATATGACGATATTCGGGCGTAAAAAACACCGGCGATGGCCGGTGTTTTTTTATCTCACCTGCTCCAGCAGCAATCCCAGCGCGATCGCCACCATAATCCCCCCTGAGGCCATGCTCACCGCACGTGCCGCCTGCGGACGGGTCGCCAGCACCGCTTTCGAACCATACCCCACCAGCAAATAGACCAGTGTGCAGGTGATAAGATGCATCACACCCAGGGCTGACATCTGCGTGGCAATCGACCAGCTTCCCTTTGGATCGGTAAACTGCGGAAGCAACGCCAGAAACAGTAAGAAGACTTTTGGGTTGAGCCCGCTGATACATAATCCCTTCACCGCCCACTGTTTCCAGTTTCCTGCATGCTGCACGGTGCTTTCCGGCGCAGCAGGATGGCGTAACAGCGTGATGCCGAGCCACAGCAGATAAACCGCCCCCGCAATTGTCAGCCCTGATAATGCCAGTGGATGTTGAGCAATCAACACACCCACGCCCGCCACTACGACCAGCGTGGCGAGCAGATGCCCGGACATCAGCCCCATCACCGCCGGCACTACGCGCCGCCCGTTGATCCCGGCGCTGATCGCATAGGCCCAGTCTGCACCCGGTGTCATGATGAGCAGGAAGGACACCACCCAAAACCCGGCCACAATACTCATTTCCATCGTCTGTGAAACTCCTGTACCTGAATTACCCGGAGAGAAAGAATATCGGTATCGGTACGAAATGAGTTTTCAATGTTATGCTCATAAAACGCTAAAATTGAGAAAATCTTCCATATGGATAGCATTGATCGAAAAATTCTTGCTGAACTGCAGGCTGATGGCCGTTTATCTCTTACGGAGCTGGCGGAGCGGGTGAACCTGAGCCTCTCTCCGTGTCACCGACGCGTACGTGCGCTGGAGCAGAGCGGAGCCATTACGGGGTATCGCGCCAATCTCGATCCCGCCAAAATGGGGTTTAATTTCCTGGCGATTGTGTTTGCCACCCTGAAAGAGGGTGATAAGAAAGCGGTCAGCGCGTTCGAAGAGGCGGTGGAAGAGATCCCGCAAATCGTGCTGGCCCAGCGATTATTTGGTGATCCCGACTACCTGATGCATGTTGTCACCCGCGATCTGTCGGCTTTTCAGAAACTGTATGACGAGAAACTTTCTGCCATGCCAGGCGTACAGCATCTTCGCTCTACGCTGGTGATGAAAACGGTCGTGCAGGACAGACCGTTTCCACTGTAAAAATCAGACGCGCCCGGCAGAAGGCCGGGCACGCGAGGGTTAGCCGACAAACATCACCGACACGCACAGCACGCCAACAATGAGCGTGAGCAGGCTGCCAATGGAGCGATACGGCTTCAGGGCGGGGATCAGGTATGTCGACAGCGTCGGCATGATAAACAGGATCATGGCGATAAGCGGACCGCTGATGGCGTAAATCATCGAAATGGCGTTCGGGTTAATGCAGCAGACCGCAAAGGTGATCAGCGACACGCCCAGAATAGAAATCGCACGGTTAAAGGCGCGGCTCTTCTTCACGCCGACCTGATTCAGCGACGACTTTACGATTTCCGTCGCCCCTTCAATCACCCCAAAATAGGTGCCCAGGAACGATTTCGACATGGCAATAATCGCCACAATAATGCCGGAAATGCCGAGCCAGGCCGGAGAAGAGGGCATCATCGACAGCGCTGACAGGATCGTCACCCCTTGCTCTTTTGCGGTCACAATATAGGACGGCGAAATCGAGAGCAGGCAGCTGAACACAAAGAACAGCACGCTCAGGCAGATGATCAGATACGCCACCTTCATGATTTTCTTGCACTTGTCCATGGCTGCGTCACCGAACTTCTCGCGGCGATCGACGGCAAAGGTGGAGATAATCGGCGTATGGCTAAACGCGAACACCATCACCGGGATTGAGATCCACACCTGATGCAAAGTGTGGCGATCAAACGCCATCTGGCTGGTGAGCAGTGAGGGTTGCCAGCTGCCGGTCAGGTACAGGGAGACAAACAGGAAATAGGCGATCAGCGGAAACACCAGGAAGCCCATCACTTTGATCGTGATATGTCGCCCCATCAGGAAGATAAGATTCAATACCAGCACCACGCCAAAACTGACCAGCACGCGAGTGGCGGTATCCACCGTCATCCTTTTTGCCAGCTGCTCGGTTAATGAATTGGTGATGGCCACGGCGTAAATCTGCACCACCACGAAGAAGGCGATGAAATAGAGCGTGGTGATCAGATTCCCGATTTTCCTGCCGTAGTAGTGGGAGACCGCGCCGGTGATCCCTTCATTGCCTTTCGTTTTTGACGACAGGATAAATTGCGCCAGCGCTTTATGCGGCCAGTAGGTTAATGGGTAGGCCACAAGGGCGGTAATGAACAGGACAATAGCGCCTGCGGAGCCCAGCTGGATGGGCAAGAACAGCGTTCCTGCGCCCACGGCCGTGCCATAGAGAGCGAAACTCCACAGAGTCTCATCTTTTGACCAAATTTTCGACATTAGAGCAACGTATCAACTAGCAAACCATTCAGAATGGAGTGCAATTTACCATAGTTATGCGTTGAGAGCGCAGTTGCTTCGACGGAGTTTGGCCGGACCAGTCGTCCGGCCAGAGGGGAGTTAGCCCGCCAGGGCGCGTCGCTGCTGACGGCGCTTCAGGAATTTCTCACGTAACGTGTCATACGCCCAGTTGTAGAACATGGTGTAGGGCAGGAAGAACAGGAAGAAACCTATTTCCAGCGTGAATGCCTGTAGCAGCGTGACGCCAAGAACCGCAGCGACAATCGACACGCCAATCACGATAAACCCACATTCGAACCCCAGGGCATGCAGCGCGCGGACTTTTGCCGTGCGTTTTACGCGCTGGACAGGCCAGAAACGGTCGAAACCGAAGTTATAGATAATGTTCCAGAGCATGGCCGTAGTGGCGAGGATAATGGTCAACCCACCCATCTCCACCACGGAACGCTGCATCAGCCACGCTGCCGTTGGGGCGAGGATCGCCGTGGCAATCCCCTCAAAGCAGACCGCGTGGAAGATCCGCTCCGGCAGTTTACGTTGGAGTGCATCCTGATGTTGCATAGCTTTCGACCTCGTTAATTCGCCGGTATGGGCGTTGATGGCGCCTATTTTTATCGCTAAAGGTGATATATTAAAGATGGTATCCATCGATAAAGTAGATAGGTTATGCGCTACTCACCTGAAGCCCTTACCGCGTTTGTTGAAACCGTGGCAGCGGGCTCTTTCTCTGCTGCCGCACGGCGGCTGCGTAAAAGCCAGTCAACAATCAGCACCTCGATTGCCAATCTTGAAGCAGACCTCGGCTTTGATCTGTTCGACCGTTCGGCGCGCCAGCCGGTGTTAACCGCTCAGGGAGAGCAGGTGCTGGGCTATGTCCAGGCGATCCTCGCCGCCAGCACGCGGCTGGACGAACTGGCGGTATCGTTGACCGCGCAAACGGAGGCGCGCCTGACGTTTGTCCTCTCTGATACGCTTAACCCGGACGTGCTGGAAGATCTGATGAACCAGTTTGACCAGCGTTTTCCCCATACGGAATTTGAGTGCCTGATTGGCGAGGAAGAGGACGTCATCGATCTGCTGCAAAAGGAGAGGGCGCAGGTTGGCCTGACGGAGGCGCGTGACGCTTACCCGACCGATATCGGCGTCACCCGGTTGCCGATGCAAACCCGGATGGCGATTTATGTCGCGACCACGCATCCTCTGGCCGGGCAACATGAAGTGCAGGCCGATGAGCTGCACGGCTGGCGGGAACTGCGGCTCAGCACCTACCTGGAGCGCGAGGCAACGCTCGCCCGGGGGCCGGTCTGGTCGGCACCGAATTACCTGTTACTGCTGAGTATGGCGGTGCAGGGATTTGGCTGGTGCGTGTTGCCGTGTGCGCTGGTGGAAGAATTTGCCGCCGCGAAATCGCTGGTGCAGTTGAATGTTCCTGGCTGGCCTCGCGCGATCGGTATCGATCTGCTGTGGAATAAACGATCCCCTCCCGGCGTCGCCGGAAGCTGGCTGCGGCAGTATCTGCAGGACGCACGCTGATCCTTGTGATTAAACTCACTATTTTTAAACAATTAAGATAAATGCCAGTAACAATCCTCTACTATCGTCATGTCCTTTAACGCAGAGGTGGTGATGAAAGATGTCGTTATAGTGGGTGCGTTGCGTACAGCTATCGGCTGTTTTCAGGGAGCGCTGGCGCGTCACTCGGCTGTTGAACTGGGTAGCGTGGTGGTGAAAGCGCTGGTGGAGCGCAGCGGGATCCCGGCACATGAAGTCGATGAGGTGATCCTCGGACAGGTCCTGACGGCCGGCGCCGGGCAAAACCCTGCCCGTCAGGCGGCGCTAAAAGGCGGCCTGCCCAACACCGTCTCGGCAATCACCATCAACGACGTCTGTGGCTCAGGGTTAAAGGCGCTGCATCTTGCCACGCAGGCCATCCAGTGTGGCGAAGCGGATGTGGTCATTGCCGGTGGGCAGGAGAACATGAGCCGCGCGCCGCATGTCCTCACCGACAGCCGCACCGGCGCGCAGCTGGGTAACAGCCAGCTGCTCGACAGCCTGGTGCATGACGGGCTGTGGGACGCGTTTAATGATTATCATATGGGCGTGACGGCGGAAAACCTGGCGCGTGAGTACGGTATAAGCCGTGAGCTGCAGGATGCTTACGCGTTGAGCTCGCAGCAGAAAGCGCGTGCCGCGATTGATTCCGGGCGTTTTCGCGATGAAATTGTCCCGGTGTGCACCCAGCGCCAGAACGGTCAGACGATTGTCGTCGACACCGATGAGCAGCCGCGAACCGATGCCAGCGCAGAAGGGCTGGCCATGCTCAATCCTGCTTTTGAAACGCAAGGGTCGGTCACGGCGGGAAATGCCTCTTCGATTAACGACGGTGCGGCAGCGGTGATGATGATGAGCGAAAGCAAAGCGCAGGAACTGGATCTCCCCGTGCTGGCCCGGATTAAGGCGTTTGCCAGCGTGGGGGTTGATCCGGCATTAATGGGGATCGCGCCGGTGTATGCGACCCGCCGCTGCCTGGATCGCGCGGGCTGGCAGCTTTCCGATGTGGATCTGATTGAAGTCAACGAGGCCTTTGCCGCGCAGGCGATCTCAGTGGGCAAAATGCTGGAGTGGGATCCGCTGCGGGTGAATGTCAACGGCGGTGCGATTGCGCTCGGTCATCCCATCGGTGCTTCCGGCTGCCGCATTCTGGTATCGCTGGTTCACGAGATGAAAAAGCGTAACGCCCGTAAAGGCATTGCCACGCTCTGTATCGGCGGTGGGCAAGGAGTAGCGCTGGCTATCGAACGTTAATCCCTTCCTTCATAAAAAAACCTCCCGATGGGAGGTTTTTTTATGCGCGTTATTCCTGCCTGACGTGATCTCCCTCCATTAATTTCGCCTAAATCCCACTTGTTTGTTGACGTGTATCACGCCGATTTGTACCGAAAAAAATGAAACAAATAATTACGATCTTGCTCACTAAAATAGCATTTATTAAAAAATAAACTGCCATTTCATAAAAATGAAACGTTATTTTAATTGAGGGTTTTTGTCATGTTTAACAAATCTCTGGTTGTAGCTTCTCTTATTGGTACTTCTTTCGCCGCGCAGGCGGTGACCGTCGATCTGCGTCATGAATACATCGACAGCGGCGCAAATGCAGATCGTGTTTCAGTCTCGCATCGCTTTGCGAATGGCGTCGGTTTTTCTGTAGAAGCGAAATGGAAATCGGGTGGCGATAAGGCCGACCAGCCGTTTGCGGATGTGGTGGGTAACGGTCATGAAGATCAAATTAGCTGGCGCTGGAAAGCGACAGAGAATATTGCGCTGACTCCCGCGTTCACGCTTGAGAGTAACGACAGCCGTACCATTTATAAACCGAACCTGCACCTGCAATACAGTTTCGATAATGGCTTTTACGTGGCCGCGCGTTACCGTTATGAATATACCCGTTATCCGTCGAGCTCTAATAAAGACGATGACAAAGTTAACCGTGGTGATGCCTGGGTCGGCTGGGTCATGGGAGACTGGCGTACCGAACTGAATTATGTTTATGCAAAAAGTACGGAAGGGATGGTCCGTAATAATAATAAAGATTATTCCACCGAATATAACGCGAAGCTGGCGTATAAATGGGATAAAAACTGGGCGCCGTATGTTGAGGTGGGTAACGTGGGTGTGAAAGAGAGCGATGAACGTCAGACCCGCTTCCGTTTAGGCGTGGCGTATTCCTTCTGATATTTCCCTCCAGGCCCGGTGAGCGCAGCGTCACCGGGCAAAACGTTCAGAGCAAAAAAAGCCCTCCGTAAGGAGGGCAAGGCCAGTTACAGAAACACATTTTTAAATCATGCAGACAACATATCCGGTTGCGCGGGGAGTTTCGCAATATAGAGGGCAGGTTTACCGTCTTTATCGGAACTGAATAGCACCGCTTTCTCGTCCGGTGTAAAGGAGGGATGCGGATGGGTGACCTGGCGGCTATTTTCCACCGTCGCCCAGGAGGTGTCATGACGGGCGATGCGATAGTAGCGCTTTTTGGCCACGTCAAAGGCGTAGAGATAGGGATCGTTATCGATGGTGTAACCGTGGGTGTCTTTCACATCCACCGGTGTGCCGGAACCGTCGCCCACCAGTAACGTGCCGTCGAAATTACTCATCAAATGTGAACAGGATGGCATCTGCATTATCGTCTCATTCACGCCGGTTTGTGGATCGAAGCGGCAGATGGAACGACCCTGCTGGCCTTTCAGATACGAGACGTATACCAGCGCGGAGCCATCCGGGACCCAGAATTCGTGGGTACAGCTTTCACCTTGTGCATGGGTTTTGACTTTACGTATGTCGGTGCCATCTTCGTTGACCAGCCACATCCGGGCATCGACCAGATCGTGTGGTCCCTCGTGACAAAACGCCACCGTATGGTCATCAAACGGACGATAGATAGGATGCCCCAGCCACTTCTTCTCTTCATGAATGATTGAGCTCTCGCCGGTTTTCAGATCCACGCGCAGCAGCCGGCAGTGTGGCCCTTTATGAAAGAAGTCGTGGAAAATTTGCCAGTCGTTCAGCGGTGTCCAGTCGCGTTTCGCAATTTCAATGCCCACAAGGCTGGTGCAGTCGCTGTTCGCCACCCAGGTGCCGTAACCGACCCAGTCATCCGGGACGCGGTACACTTCACGCTCTGCCCGTGCCTCAAGAGAGACCTCCATAAGCGTGCGATCGTTCTTCACATAGTAGAAGGCGCGATCGTCCGGGGAGAGAAATCCGCCAAAGGTGTTATCGCCTGCGCCCTCCGTCAGCTGTACGGCTTCGGCGTTCTGCAGATCCAGCAGGTAATAGTTCCAGTGACCATCGAACGCTCCGGCGAACAGCAGATGACTGCCGTCATTAAAGAAGCACTTCTGGTAAAAGTAATTGCGATGACAGGTTACTTCAGGCGGGGTCAGACGCGTGACTTCGACGCCTGTATCCGGATCCCGGCCGATCTCGTAGTTCAGCTTGACCCGCATACCTTTAGCCATAATGCGCTCCTTTCGGCAATAAAAATAAGATTAAAAAGTAGGTATTAAATTATCAAAACACTGTTTTATTTAGTGTGACTTATCGCGCAGTTTGTCAGTTTGAGGGAGATGAAGCGGCGAATCCTGACGCTTCCGTGATCGGAACACCATTTCTGGTATAAAGAATCACAAAAAATGAAACGATGTTTTAAATGTAATTGAAAACCCCATTATGGGCGTTTACACTGTGCTTATCCTTAAAACGGAACGATGTTTCGTTAATTTTCTGCCTTCGGGCACGATCCATTCTGGAGGTTATCGTGGACGTCAGACAAAGCATCCACAGCGCGCACGCCAAAACCCTCGACACGCAGGGGCTGCGCAGTGAATTTTTAGTTGAGCAGGTGTTCGAAGCCGATCGCTACACCATGGTCTACAGCCACATTGACCGCATTATTGTGGGCGGAATTATGCCGGTGACCAAAACTGTCTCCGTGGGTGGGGAAGTGGGTAAGCAGCTCGGCGTGAGCTATTTCCTGGAACGGCGTGAACTGGGCGTGATTAACATTGGCGGGCCGGGCACCATTACGGTTGACGGCCAGTGCTACGAAATTGGTCACCGCGACGCGCTGTATGTCGGCAAGGGCGCGAAAGAGGTGGTTTTTGCCAGCGTCGACGGCAGCACGCCAGCGAAGTTTTACTACAACTGCGCCCCGGCTCACACCACCTGTCCTACCAAAAAAGTTACCCCGGCAGACGTAGCCCCGGTGACGCTGGGCGATAACCTCACCAGCAACCGTCGCACCATCAACAAATACTTCGTTCCGGATGTGCTGGAGACCTGCCAGCTCAGCATGGGGCTGACCGAGCTGGCGCCGGGCAACCTGTGGAACACCATGCCGTGCCATACCCACGAGCGCCGTATGGAGGTCTATTTCTACTTCAACATGGATGAGGATGCCTGCGTATTCCACATGATGGGTCAACCGCAGGAAACACGCCATATCGTGATGCATAACGAGCAGGCGGTTATCTCTCCGAGCTGGTCAATTCACTCCGGTGTTGGGACGAAGGCGTATACCTTCATCTGGGGAATGGTCGGTGAAAACCAGGTCTTTGATGACATGGACCACGTCGCGGTAAAAGATCTGCGCTAGTCGCGGGCAGTTAAGCATAAATCTGCCTGTTGCTGACAGGCATCGAAAGAGTAAGGAACAAACATGATTCTGGATGCATTCTCTCTGCAAGGTAAAGTGGCTGTGGTTTCCGGTTGTGACACCGGTCTGGGCCAGGGCATGGCGTTAGGGCTGGCAGAAGCGGGCTGCGATATCGTGGGCATCAACATCGTCGAGCCTACGGAAACCATCGAGCGCGTGACCGCGCTGGGCCGCCGTTTCCTGAGCCTGACCGCGGATCTGCGTAAAATCGACGCCATTCCTGACCTGCTGGATCGCGCCGTGGCGGAATTCGGTCATATCGATATTCTGGTCAATAATGCCGGGCTGATCCGCCGTGAAGACGCGATTAACTTCAGCGAGCGCGACTGGGACGACGTGATGAACCTGAATATCAAAAGCGTGTTCTTTATGTCTCAGGCGGCGGCGAAACACTTCATCGCTCAGGGGAATGGCGGCAAGATTATCAATATCGCCTCCATGCTCTCCTTCCAGGGGGGCATCCGGGTGCCGTCTTACACCGCGTCAAAAAGCGCAGTGATGGGGGTCACCCGTCTGCTGGCGAACGAATGGGCGAAGCACAATATCAACGTTAACGCCATTGCCCCGGGCTACATGGCGACCAACAATACCCAGCAGCTGCGTGCGGACGAGCAGCGTAGCGCGGAAATCCTTGACCGAATCCCTGCAGGGCGTTGGGGGCTGCCGGACGATCTGAAAGGGCCTGTGGTGTTCCTGGCATCGAAGGCGTCGGACTACATCAACGGTTATACCGTAGCGGTTGATGGCGGCTGGCTGGCGCGTTAATTCGCGCTGACGAAAGAGCCTCTGCCTGCGGGTGGAGGTTTTTTTTGCTCAAAAATTGTCATTATCCATATCGACAAAGATGAAAAATCCATACTAAAAAATCATAAATGACACGCATCACAGTTTTATTACTTAAATATTAATCAATTAGTAAAATATGGCGATATTTCACCGCGAGTTGAAATTGTAATGTCCATCACAGATCGCCATGCCATAGCGAAATAATCCATATCTTCGCGAATTCCGGCCTGACACTTTTCTTCGCTATCTCGTAATTTCACTTAACGAATTTCTCTGTTCAGGCAGGAAACTATGACATCTATAAATGACTCTACCCTCATGCCCGCGGCGCTGCGCGATACTCGCCGCATGAACCAGTTTGTCTCCATTGCGGCGGCAGTGGCTGGCTTGTTATTTGGACTGGATATCGGCGTCATTGCTGGCGCATTACCGTTTATTACCGATCACTTTACGCTGAGCAGTCGCCTGCAGGAGTGGGTGGTGAGCAGCATGATGCTTGGCGCGGCCATCGGCGCGCTGTTCAACGGCTGGCTCTCGTTCCGTCTCGGGCGCAAATATAGCCTGATGGTTGGGGCGATCCTGTTTGTGGCAGGCTCCATTGGCTCTGCGTTTGCCACCAACGTAGAAGTGCTGCTGCTCTCCCGCGTCCTGCTGGGCGTGGCGGTCGGGATTGCCTCCTACACCGCGCCGCTGTATCTCTCGGAGATGGCGAGCGAGAACGTGCGCGGCAAGATGATCAGTATGTACCAGCTGATGGTCACGCTGGGTATCGTACTGGCGTTTCTGTCAGATACTTACTTCAGCTACAGCGGTAACTGGCGCGCCATGCTGGGCGTGCTGGCGCTGCCGGCGCTGTTGCTGATTGTACTGGTGATTTTCCTGCCGAACAGCCCGCGCTGGCTGGCGCAGAAAGGTCGTCACGTGGAAGCGGAAGAGGTGCTGCGCATGCTGCGTGATACCTCAGAGAAAGCGCGTGAAGAGCTGAACGAGATCCGCGAAAGCCTGAAGCTGAAGCAGGGCGGCTGGTCGCTGTTTAAAGCCAACCGCAACGTGCGTCGCGCGGTGTTCCTTGGCATGCTGCTGCAGGCGATGCAGCAGTTCACCGGGATGAACATCATCATGTATTACGCGCCGCGTATCTTCAAAATGGCCGGATTCACCACCACTGAACAGCAGATGATTGCAACGCTGGTGGTCGGGCTGACCTTTATGTTTGCCACGTTTATCGCGGTATTTACCGTGGATAAAGCCGGTCGTAAACCGGCGCTGAAGATTGGCTTTAGCGTAATGGCGCTCGGTACGCTGATCCTCGGTTACTGTCTGATGCAGTTTGATAATGGCACCGCCTCGAGCGGTCTCTCCTGGCTCTCTGTCGGGATGACCATGATGTGTATCGCCGGGTATGCCATGAGCGCCGCACCGGTGGTGTGGATCCTGTGCTCTGAAATTCAGCCGCTGAAGTGCCGCGACTTTGGCATCACCTGTTCCACCACCACCAACTGGGTGTCGAACATGATCATCGGCGCAACCTTCCTGACGCTGCTGGATGCCATTGGCGCAGCAGGAACGTTCTGGCTCTACACGGTACTGAACGTGGTGTTTATCGGTGTGACCTTCTGGCTGATTCCTGAAACCAAAGGCGTGACGCTGGAGCATATTGAACGCAAGCTGATGAGCGGGGAGAAACTACGTAATATTGGCGTGTAATGTTATCGCCCGGTGGCGCTTCGCTTACCGGGCCTACAATACCTTGTCGGCCCGGTAAGGCGTCGACTTTTAACGCATCGCCCGCTTCAGAATACGCTCAGCCTGACGCTGGAAATCTGCAGCGGTCTCTTCCACCGATTTCTGACCAT
Source organism: Enterobacter cloacae complex sp. IR5384 (assembly GCF_049237265.1). NCBI lineage: Bacteria > Pseudomonadati > Pseudomonadota > Gammaproteobacteria > Enterobacterales > Enterobacteriaceae > Enterobacter > Enterobacter cloacae complex sp. IR5384. Next base: position 15,197 of record NZ_JBMKHJ010000014.1, read on the forward strand.
AGTCGATATACTGCAGCGAGGTGCCGAACTGCGCCACAATCTGCGGATCGTCAAAGTAAGGTGACACGCTGAGTTTTGCAGGCAGCGACTGCGCCAGACGCAGGCCTGCAACCGACGGGTCGTTTTCTTTAATGGTACCGGCTTCAGTCAGGTACTGAACCGCCACTTTGCTCAGCGGTACGCCACGCTCCAGGCCCAGCGTCTCCACGCCCTCTTTACTGTTCAGCAGGAAGTTAATCAGCTTTGCCGCCGCTTCCGGGTTTTTGGTCGATTTACCGATCGACAGCATCTGTGCCGGTTTGAAGAACAGGCCCGCATCCGTGGCACCCGGCAGCATCGGGTAACTGCCCAGCACCAGTTTTGCCGGTGGCTTGAGGTTATCGGAGTATTTATTGATGGTGGAGTTCCACATATAGGTGCCGCCCCATTCCCCCTGGATCCACGGCTTCATCTCATACATGTTGCTCTTGCCAAACGACGCATAGTATTTGGTGTCCGGCATCACATGGCTATCAATCAGTTTTTTGTAGGTCTGGAAGAACTCCACCCATTGCGCCTTGCTGTAGGTGAATTTTTTGGTTTTCTCGTCCACGGCAGGGATGTTGTATTTCTGAACCATGTAAGAATTCAGCAGCGCCAGCGTGTCCTGGTGTTCCAGTATGACAGGATAATACTGCTTGCCGAGCTTGCTTTCGAAGGTTTTACCGGCGGCCATCAGTTCGTCCCAGGTTTTTGGGTACTTGATGCCCGCTTTTTTCCACGTTTCGTCGTTAAAGTAGAAGACGCGCGCGGTCACGGAGATTGGGATCCCGTTCAGCTTGCCGTTGACCGTTGTGGACTGGAGCTCTTTGGCATCAAACTGGCTTAGATCTATCACGTCTTTCATTTTGTTCAGATCGTAAAAGCCGTCGCCGGTTTTCGAGAAGATCGGCAGCCAGTTCCAGTTGGTTTGCATCACATCCGGCTCTGTGCCGCCTGCGATCTGGGTGGTCAGACGGGAAAGATGGCCGTCCCAGCCGGTGTATTCCGCCTTAACGTTAATATCCGGGTTCTGTTTATGGAACTCTTCTAACGCTTTCAGCGTCACCTGGTGACGGCCATTACCGCCCCACCAGGACATACGTAAATCGGTAGTTTGCGCCATCGATGGCAAAGCAGTAAGGCCCAGGGTCGCGGAGATTGCTGCGCTTAAAAGCACATTTTTCATTTTTCTTGCTCCATCAGAGAGAGAGGTTCAGTTCAGTTTTTGCGTCAAAAATATGGCACTTATTCATGTCGAAGCGGAAATAGACTTTGCGGTTAAGCCCTTTAGCAATCATCGGCTTAGCCTCTTCCGAAGGGATTCTGGCGGTCAGTTCGTTGTCCGCTACCTTCAGGTACACAAAGAATTCGTGGCCCATGTTCTCCACGCGCACCATTTCGCCGCTGCACCCATCCGGGAAAGGCGAGTCTGAGATCGACACAAATTCCGGGCGCACGCCGTAGAACACGTCCTGACCGGCGTAAGCAGCGACTTTTTCCTGCGTTTGCGCATTGAGCGGCATGGTTTCATTGCCGAGGGTGATGTGCAGTTGCCCGGCTTTTTCCACCAACTGGCTTTTACGAATGTTCATCTCCGGTGCACCGATGAATCCTGCGACGAACATGTTGTTGGGCTTGTGGTAAAGATTATCCGGGGTATCGACCTGCATGATGTGGCCCAGCTTCATTACACAGATACGGTCGCCCATGGTCATCGCTTCGGTCTGGTCATGCGTGACGTAGACAGTGGTGGCCGGTTTACCGGACTGCTTCAGCTGCTTATGCAGATCAGAAATACGAATACGCATCGAGGCACGGAGCTTGGCATCAAGGTTTGACAGCGGTTCGTCAAAGAGAAACACGTCCGGCTTTTTCACAATCGCGCGGCCAACCGCGACGCGCTGGGCCTGTCCACCGGAAAGCTGACGCGGCAGGCGGTCAAGCAGCGACTCCAGCTCCAGGATTTTGGCCGCTTCGTTTACCTGCGACTCAATTTGCTCTTTCGGCAGTTTGCTCAGCTTAAGACCAAAGGCCAGATTTTCGCGCACCGTCATGTGCGGGTAGAGCGCGTAGTTCTGGAACACCATCGCAATGCCGCGCTCCTTCGGTGCGAGGTTGTTCACGATCTTATCGCCGATCCGCACTTCACCGCCGCTGATGGTTTCCAGCCCCGCCAGCATGCGAAGGGTGGTGGACTTGGCACAGCCGGATGGACCGACGATCACCATAAACTCCCCCTCGGCGATCTTCAGGTCGATAGCATGTACGGCTTTGAAGCCGTTGGAGTAAACCTTTTCCAGTTTATTGAAGACAACTTCAGCCATGATATTTCCCTCTTAACCTTTAATTCCGCTGCTGGAGACGCCCTGCACGAAGTAGCGTTGGGCCAGGAAGAACACAATGATGGATGGCAGAATGGAGATGCTCGCCATTGCCAGAATTTCGTTCCACGGCGCACCTTCGGTAACGTCGATGGACATTTTCAGCGCCAGTGCAATCGGGTATTTATCCACGCTGTAGACATAAATCAGCGGCCCGATAAAGTCATTCATTGACCACATGAACTGGAACAGGGCGACGGAGATAATGGCCGGTTTCAGGATCGGCACCACCACGTACCACAGCACCTGAAGGGAGTTACAGCCGTCGATTTGCGCCGCCTCTTCCATGTCACGCGGCACGCCGCGCAGGAACTGGATCAGCATAAAGACGAAGAACCCCTGCGTGGCGAAGGCCAGCGGCAGGTACAGCGGCATGTAGCTGTTCAACATGCCCATTTCACGGAACATCAGGTACTGCGGAATCAACAGCACGGTGCTGGGCAGCAGCATGGTGGTGATGAGCGTGGCGAACCAGAATTTTTTCCACGGGATCTCAAAGCGGGCAAAACCATACGCCACAATGGTGGAGGAGATAATGGTCAGGATCACTTTGGGGATCACATACTTAAAGGTGTTCAGCATGTAATGGCCGAAGGTGTACTCGGTCCCGGTCTTCCAGCCGTTGATAAACCCGTCCCAGGTGGCATGTGCCGGCCACAGGCTCAGGGTAGTGAAGATCTCGTGGTTCGGTTTGAACGACGCTGAGAACATCCACACCAGCGGGTAGAGCATCAGCAGGCCGACAAACAGCAGGATCGTATAGCGAACGGTGGCGTTGATTTTCTCTCTGCGCTGCGTACGGGCAACCTCGCGTTCGGCGACGCTTCTTGCCGTGGAAAGGTGTTGAATATCAGCCATTTTTGCCTCCTTTATCGGCGGAGTAGAACACCCAGTATTTCGACGACTTAAAGGCGATACCGGCAAAGACGGCCACCACCAGGAACAGGATCCACGCCAGCGCCGCGCCATAACCCATATCGAAATATTTGAACGCCGTGTCGTAGATGTAGAGCGAGAACAGATAGGTCGAGTAGGTTGGCCCGCCGCCGGTAATGACGTACGGCCCGGTAAATTCCTGGAATGCCTGAGTGGTTTGCATGATGAAGTTGAAGAAAATCACCGGCGTAATCAGCGGCACGGTCACTTTCATGAACATTTGCCATCTGGACGCGCCGTCGATCATTGCCGCTTCATACTGAGACTGCGGAACGTTTTGCAGCGCCGCCAGGAAGATGACCATCGCGGAGCCGAACTGCCAGACGCGCAGCAGGGTCACGGACATCAGCGCCAGAGAGGGCTCACCCAGCCAGTTCACCGGGTCGAAGCCAAATACGCCAATAAAGCTGTTCAGCAGACCATCTATCGCAAATAAGGCGCGCCACAAGACAGCAATCGCCACGGAGCTGCCGAGGATCGACGGAATATAGTAAGCGGTACGGAAAAAGCCGATCCCGCGTAATTTGAAGTTGAGAACAAACGCAATCCCTAATGCAAACGCGAGCTTCAGCGGAATGGTCAAAAATACATACGCGAACGTGACACCCATTGATGTCCAGAAGAGCGTGTCTTCGGTAAACATATAGCGATAGTTTTCGATGCCGTTAAACACCGGTGGGCTCATCAAATCGTAATCCGTAAAACTGAGGAAAAACGATGAGACGAAGGGGAAAGCCGTAAAGAGTATCAACCCAATAATGTAGGGTGATATCCATGCGAGCCCCAGCAGCTTGTTTTCATTCATACAGACCTACCTGGCAATCAGTGGGTGAAATGACGGTATGAGTTTCAGGACATCCGAACCGTAGTCTTCGAATAATAAAACAGTGTTTTATTTTATATTATGGCTATTTTTTCCCGCGTCATTCGCTTAATGATGGAAATGTGATCAGCATCGAAACGCTGTTTCAATAAAGTGAGGAGGGTGGCATTTTGCCGCTATTTCTGGCGATCAAGGCAGGTCTTGCATGTAAGCAGAAAGAAAAGCGGATGATTAATAACAATAATACCGGAAAGGTACTAACTACCAACTTTGATAGCCAGTACACAGATAGATCAATATCGCGTTCAGATTATTCTTACTTTCTTGTATCATCGGACCACTTGAACTCACGAGGCAGAAATTACCTGCACTCTTAACAGAAGAACGTCTATGTCAGCGATGGATTTCAAAAAAAACACGGACCTCGATTTTCCTTCTTATGCCACCCCGGCTGTCAGCACTAAAGAAATCGACCTTTTGGGGCTGTTAGACATCCTGCTTGCCGCCAAAAAACGCATCATCGCAATTGCGTTCGCGTTTGCGCTGGCCGGACTGGCGATTGCCTTTTTACTGCCGCAGAAATGGACCAGTAAAGCGGTGATCACGCCTGCCGAACAGACGCAGTGGAACCCGCTGCGCCAGATGATGGTGGCACTCCAGGTTCTGGATGTGGACGTAAAAGTGTCCCGTGATGAAGTGTTTGGACTGTTTATCAAAAAGTTTCAGTCGCAGTCATTGCTTGAAGAGTATATGAAATCCTCCCCTTACGTTATGTCACAGCTTGAAGGGACAAACGTGGATCCGCTGGAGCTGCATCGTGCGGTGGTCAATATCTCTGAGAAGATGAAAGCGATTGATAACACTCAGGTAAAAGACGCGGATAAAGCGCCTTACGTCTCCTGGACGCTCAGCTTCACCGCCCCCACGGCGGGAGATGCGCAAACCGTTCTGGAAGGGTATATCAAGTATATTGCCGCGATTGTCGAGCAAGAGATCATGCTGAATATCCGTAACCAGCTCGCCCTGAAAACGAAGGTGGTAGAGCAGCAGCTGGATCTGGATCGGGTGCGTCTGACCAATATTCACAACACCAATCTGCAGCGTCTTAACTATTCGCTGGAAGTGGCTAACGCGGCGGGTATTAAGAAACCTGTCTACAGCAACGGACAGGCCGTAAAAGACGATCCGGATTACTCCGTTGCCCTGGGCGCTGACGGTATCGCGCAGAAATTGCAGATTGAGAAAAATCTTAAGGATGTGTCTGAGCTGAATGCAGACTTCCAGAACCGTGAATACTATCTGGCGCAGCTGAAAAAACTCTCCGTTGAAGACGTTAAACTGGAACCCTTCAAGTATCAGCTTTCACCTTCCATGCCGGTGAAAAAAGATGGCCCGGGGAAAGCGCTGATTGTCATGCTGGCGGGGATCCTGGGTGGGCTGTTCGCCTGCGGTAGCGTGCTGCTTCGTGAAGCGATGCTTAGCCGTAACCCGCTGCCAGAGCCGGTAGCGGAATAACTGACGCAGAGAAAAAGGGCGCTGAAATCAGCGCCCTTTTTTATTGCAAATAATCTTCCCGTACGGGGGTAAAGGTATCCAGCAGGGTGCCGGGTTGAAGACATACGCAGCCGTGCATGACATGCGGCGCTTTGTAGAGCGTATCGCCGGCCCTGACAATATGCTTCTCTTCACCAATGGTGAATTCGAACTCACCGGACAGCACATAGGTTAGCTGTTCATGCGGATGGCTATGCATCGGGCCAATCGCGCCCTGGGCGAAATTCACTTCAACCGCCATCATCTTACCGCTATGGGCCAGGATCCGACGGGTTACGCCGTTACCCAGATCGTCAAGCGTGGTCTCGTTGTGGAAAATAAACATGCTTTCCCTCGTCATAAAATGAAATATTGTTTCATTTAATTTATATCACCTTCTTTTAAAAAGAAACGGCGCGACAAAGAACTGGAAACGCGATCACAAGTTTGCTTCACTGAGATAAACAGAGAAGGAGGGATAATGAAAACAATCGGCCTGCTGGGTGGCATGAGCTGGGAATCGACCATTCCCTACTATCGTTTAATTAATGAAGGGGTGAAGCAGCGCCTCGGGGGACTGCATTCTGCCAGTCTGCTGCTGCACAGCGTGGATTTCCATGAGATTGAAGCGTGCCAGTCGAGCGGTGAATGGGACAAAGCCGGAGAGATACTGGCGCAGGCGGCACTCGGGCTTCAGCGTGCCGGTGCCGAAGGGATTTTGCTCTGTACCAACACGATGCATAAAGTCGCTTCGCACATTGAAGCGCGTTGCCCGCTGCCGTTTTTGCATATTGCGGATGCGACCGGGCGCGCGATTGGCGCGGCGGGGATGCGTCGCGTGGCGCTGCTGGGAACGCGCTACACCATGGAGCAGGATTTTTACCGTGGCCGGTTGAGCAGTGAGTTCGGTATCGAAAGCCTGATCCCGGATGACGCCGACCGGGCGCGCATTAATCAGATTATTTTTGATGAGCTTTGCCTCGGCACCTTCAGTGAGTCTTCCCGGGCGTATTACGTCAGCGTGATTGAACAACTTGCCCGGCAGGGGGCAGAAGGGGTGATCTTCGGCTGTACCGAGATCGGCCTGCTGGTACCGGCTGAGCGAAGCCCGATCCCGGTATTCGACACTGCCGCCATTCATGCTGCCGATGCCGTTGAGTTTATGCTGTCATAACGGATTTTGCCGGTCAGGTAAGCGAAGCGCCACCTCACGCGCATGCTCAATCAAATGCCCGGTAAAGGCGTCAACCAGTGCCGACGCCGGGCGATGCAGGGGGCGGATCAGGCTGACGGTAAACGGGACGGAGAGGCTAAACGGGCGAATCACAATCTCGCTCCCGGCGTAGTCCAGCGCTGTAAGCGGGTTAACCACGGCTACGCCTACCCCGGCCCGTACCATTGCGCATATCGAGGCCGCGCTGTGCGTTTCCACCACCATCCGGCGTTTTACCTGATGTTCGGCAAACAGCGTGTCCAGCAGTTGTCGATAGCTGTCGGTCTGCGACAGGCTAATGTAATTTTCCCCGTGGAAATCAGCGGGGGTCAGCATTGCTTTACTGGCAAGCCGGTGCCCGGCAGGAAGCACGCAAACCTCATCCAGCGTGAGCAGTTCCGTGCGCTCCGTACCTGCAGGGGTGGTGAGGGTTTCGGTTAACCCCAGGTCGTGACGCTGCGCTGAAAGCCACTCTTCCAGCAGCGGAGATTCCTGCGGCACGATAGTGAGACTGACCTCCGGATAGCGGGCCAGAAAAGGCTGCAGCAGCGTCGGTAAAAAGGATTGTGAAAAGACGGGCAGGCAGACAATCGACAGTTCGCCCTGACGAAACTCGCGCAGGCTTTCCGCCGCACTGACAATTCTGTCCAGCCCATACCACGAGCGCTGCACTTCCTCGAACAGACGCAGCCCTTGTACCGTTGGGTGCAGCCGGCCCCGGGTGCGTTCAAACAGTTTCAGTCCCAGCACTTTCTCGAACCGTGCCAGCTCGCGGCTTACCGTAGGCTGCGAGGTGTGCAGCATCTGCGCGGCTTCGGTGAGGTTGCCGGCGGTCATCACGGCGTGAAAAATCTCAATATGGCGTAAGTTGACGGCGGGCATAGGGCACCTGAAAGCGAAGGACTGTCCATATCATTTTTGCATAGACTCGCGATAAAACGATATTTTTTATTCTCTTTCTGCTGTGGCGTAATCATAAAAAAGATGACCACCCGGAGAAGACCATGCCACGCCCGCTTAACCAGACTGACACCGATTTAAATGCCGATAACCTGCTGCGCCTGCCTGCCGAGTTTGGCTGCCCGGTATGGGTCTACGATGCGCAAATCGTTCGCGAGAAGATTGCTGCGCTGCATCAGTTTGACGTGGTGCGTTTTGCCCAGAAGGCGTGCTCCAATATCCATATCCTGCGCCTGATGCGCGAGCAGGGCGTGAAGGTTGACTCCGTGTCGCTGGGTGAAATCGAGCGCGCGCTGGCGGCTGGCTTCGATCCTAAAACCGATCCTGACGCAATTGTCTTTACTGCGGATCTGATCGACGACGCGACGCTTGCCCGCGTGCATGAACTGCAGATCCCGGTTAATGCCGGGTCTGTGGATATGCTGGAACAGCTTGGACAGGTTTCCCCCGGCCACCGCGTCTGGCTACGTGTGAACCCCGGTTTTGGCCATGGTCACAGCCAGAAAACCAACACTGGCGGTGAAAACAGTAAACACGGCATCTGGTATGCCGATATGCCCGCCGCCCTGGAGGTATTACAGCGTTACAACCTGAAGCTGGTGGGCATTCATATGCACATTGGTTCGGGCGTGGATTACGGTCACCTGGAACAGGTGTGCGGCGCGATGGTGCGTCAGGTTATCGACTTTGGGCAGGATCTGGAGGCGATCTCCGCCGGTGGCGGCCTTTCGATTCCTTATCGTGAAGGGGAAGAGGCGATCGATACCGATCACTATTACGGCCTGTGGAGCGCCGCCCGCGACAAAGTGGCCGCGCATGTGGGGCATCCGGTGAAGCTCGAAATTGAACCGGGTCGTTTCCTGGTGGCGGAATCTGGCGTGCTGGTTGCTCAGGTGCGTAGCGTGAAAGAGATGGGATCGCGCCACTTCGTGCTGATTGATGCGGGCTTTAATGACCTGATGCGTCCGTCCATGTATGGCAGCTACCACCATATTTCAGCGCTCGCCGCCGATGGCCGCGATTTAACCGACGCCCCACGTATTGATACGGTTGTCGCAGGCCCGCTGTGTGAATCGGGCGATGTCTTTACCCAGCAGGAAGGGGGTAAAGTAGAAACCCGCGCGCTGCCGGAGGTGAAACCCGGGGATTATCTGGTGCTGCACGATACCGGCGCTTATGGGGCATCGATGTCTTCTAACTACAATAGCCGCCCGCTGCTGCCGGAAGTGCTGTTTGATAACGGCAAGGCACGGCTGATCCGTCGCCGCCAGACCATTCAGGAGCTGCTGGCGCTGGAACTCGTCTGAGTAAAATATGGCCCCGTGGTTACCGAGTCGCGTAGTACCAGCGTACCGGTAAACGGCGGGATCGCTTCTACCGGCTGGTTTTTTGCCAGCCGGATCGCCTGGTCGATGGCCGTGACAATCATATTATCTATCGGCAGATAGACCGATGAGAGCGCAGGCTCCAGCCATTTTGCGCTGGGCGCATCGTCAAAGCCAAACAGTGAAATATCCTGCGGGATCTTCAGCCCTGCCTGGTGCAAGGCTTTGGACGCTCCCAGCGCCATATCATCGTTACAGGCAAACAGGGCGCTAAACGGCACACCGTCAGCAATCAACTCCCTGCACAACTCATACCCCCGCGTCATGCCCGCATCGCCGTACTTAATCCGCCGCTCATCCAGACGAATGCCGTGCTTTTCCAGCGCCTTACGGTAGCCCATCAGGCGGGCTTTACCGGTAGGGGTGTGGATAGGGACGGTAATACAGGCGATCTCCCGGTGGCCCTGGTTTATCAGGTAATCCACGGCCTTAAAGGCGGCATCCTGCTGTTCGAAGAAGACGCAGCGATCGGGAGCCTGGCTGACTTCCCGGTTGATGACCACCAGCGGGGTTTGCACGGAGTGGATCAACTTCATGATCGCTTTTTCGCTCATGTACCGCGTGTAGAGCACAATGGCGTCACACTTGCGATCGGCCAGCATCTGTACCGCCTGTTCTTCCTGTTCCGGCGCGTCATGACCATCGGTGACGATCAACTGCTTCCCGTGCGTTTCGGTCTGCCGGGAGGCCTGCTGAAGGAGGCGGCCAAAGTAAAAGCCATCGAAGGTTGAGACCACCAGACCAATGCTGTTGCTGGTCTGGTTAGCCAGCGAACGCGCGAGAAAATTCGGGCGATACCCCAGCTCTTCCATTGCCGCGAACACCTGCTGACGCGTGCTCTCTTTGACCTGACCTGTGCCGTTCAGCACGCGCGATACCGTGGCTTTTGATACACCCGCGCGCAGTGAGACATCCAGCATTGTTGCCATTAGACATTCCTGATTCCACGTAACGATCTGCAGTTTAACACAGACCATCCGGCGCATAAGCGACGCGGGAAGGGCAAAACGTCCATCACGATCACGCTTTTCAGTAACGATCTGTCAGAACCGAAGAAATTGCTGCAATTGGTATACCAAATTGGTCATAAATCACGATCTGGAATACCGCTGGTGGTGTTGAGAGCTTAATCACAGAACCATTACCCTCATAAAGCTATTTTTGGTATGCCAATAGTATCCGGCTGTACACCTTATTCAATAAAAGCCCTTTTACTGAGGTAATACCCTATGGCATTGCAGGAAAAACTGATCGACGCTCTGGGCAGTTTCGCCACTAAATTCAACAGTTATCGCTATATCATGGCGATCAAGTCAGCCTTCATTACCTTAATGCCGGTCATCATCGTTGGGGCGTTCTCTGTGCTGATCTCCAATATGGTGCTGGATCCGAAAAACGGCCTGGCGAGCTTCTCTTCGCTGTCGTTCCTCGCCGCGCTAAAGCCGATCACCAGCGCGCTGAATTACGCCACGCTGAACTTCCTCAACATTGGCGCGGTATTCCTGATTGGCATTGAGCTGGGGCGCATCAACGGTATCAAATCCCTTTTCCCGGGGCTGCTGGCGGTGATCTGTTTTATTTGCGTGACGCCCACCACCGTAGAGATGCTGGTGGATGGCGAAATGCACGTGGTGAAAGATGTGCTGCTGCGCCAGTTCTCAGATACCCGCAGCCTGTTCCTCGGCATGTTTATCGCCATTCTGTCCGTTGAAATCTACTGCTGGCTGGAGAACCGCCCGGGGCTGAAGATCCGAATGCCGGACACCGTGCCGCCTAACGTGGCCGCGTCGTTCTCCGCGCTGATCCCGGCGATTATTACCACCACTGCCATTGCCACGCTGGGGTTTGTGTTTCATCAGATCACCGGGATGTATCTCTACGACGCGGTGTATCAGGTGGTGCAACAGCCGCTGGAGCGGGTGGTGCAAAGTCTGCCTGGGATCCTGCTGCTGATGTTCGTTGCACAGCTTTTCTGGGTGATTGGTATCCACGGCAACCAGATGATCAAGCCGATCCGCGAGCCGCTGCTGCTGGGGGCGATCACCGTCAACATGAGCGCGTTTGAGCAGGGTAAAGAGGTGCCGAACATCATCACCATGCCGTTCTGGGATGTATATATGAGCATCGGCGGTTCGGGCCTGACTATCGGCCTGCTGATCGCGGTGATGATTGCCACCAAACGCAAAGAGATGAAAGAGATCGCCAAGCTTTCCATCGGCCCGGGGATTTTTAATATCAACGAGCCGGTGATCTTCGGTATGCCAATCATGCTTAACCCGATCCTCGCCATTCCCTTCATTATCACTCCACTGGTGACGGGCTCCATCGGCTACTTCGCCACCGTGACCGGGTTTGCCGGTAAAGCGGTGGTGATGGTGCCGTGGACGACGCCGCCGCTGATCAACGCCTGGCTCTCTACGGCAGGTTCGATGGGGGCGGTGATCACCCAGCTCATCTGCATTGTGACGGCGGTGATTATCTATCTGCCGTTTGTGAAAATCGCTTCACGCCGCGCAGAGCAGGCCGCGCTGCAGCAGGCCACTGACAACCCGTGAGGATGCGATGAGCACAAAACAGATAGCCATACCGCAGGATTTTATTCTCGGCGCGGCCGCATCGGCCTGGCAGACCGAAGGCTGGAGCGGTAAAAAGCCGGGGCAGGATTCATGGATCGATCTCTGGTACAAGAATGACCGTCACGTCTGGCACAACGGCTATGGCCCGGCGGTGGCGACCGATTTTATCAACCGTTTTCGCGAGGATGTGGCCCTGATGAAGCAGGCGGGGCTGACGCACTACCGCACCTCGATTAACTGGTCACGCTTTTTAACCGACTACGAAAACGCGACGGTGGATGAAGAGTACGCTGCCTACTACGACGCGCTGTTCGATGAGATGCACCGTCAGGGCATTGAGCCGATGATCTGCCTCGAACATTACGAACTGCCGGGCGTGCTGCTGGATACCTACGGCGGCTGGGCGTCAAAGCATGTGGTTGAGCTGTTTGTCCTCTATGCGGAAAAGGTCTTTGCACGCTACCACGGTAAAGTGACCCGCTGGTTTACCTTCAACGAGCCGATTGTCGTCCAGACCCGCGTGTTTCTGGACGCGCTGCGTTGGCCATATGAGCAGAACACCGGCACGTGGATGCAGTGGAATCACCATAAGGTGCTGGCGACGGCAAAGGTGGTGAAGCTGTTTCGCGAGAAAGACCATCGCGGTTCTGTGGGCTGTATTCTCAACCCTGAAGTGACCTATCCCCGCTCCCGCGCACCGCATGACGTGCGGGCCGCTGAGATGTATGACCTGTTCTACAACCGTGTCTTCCTCGACCCGCTGGTCCAAGGGGGCTATCCCGCAGAGCTTTTTACCCTGCTGGAGCAGCATCAGGTTGAGTGGGAGTACACCGCGGACGAGCTGGCGTTGATTGCGGATAACACCGTCGACGAACTGGGGATTAACCTCTACTACCCGCACCGTGTGAAGGCACCTTCCCGCGCCTGGCATCCGGACACGCCATTCCACCCGGCATACTACTACGAGCCGTTTGAACTGCCGGGGCGGCGCATGAACCACTCCCGCGGCTGGGAGATCTACCCGCGCATTATTTACGACATGGCGATGCGGATTAAAAAAGACTATCGCAATATCGACTGGTTTGTGGCGGAAAGCGGAATGGGAGTGGAAAACGAAGCGCAATTTCGCAATCGCGATGGGATTATCGACGACACTTACCGCATCGATTTCATCAGCGAACACCTCTACTACACGCTGCTGGCGCGGGAGGAGGGGGCGAACTGCCATGGCTATATGCTGTGGGCATTTACCGACAACGTCTCGCCGATGAACGCGTTTAAAAACCGCTACGGGTTGATTGAGATCGATCTGGATAACCAGCGTGCCCGACGAGCAAAAAAATCAGCCTTCTGGTTCCGGCAGCTACGCGATACGCGGAGGCTCACGCTTCAGGTTGATGATGAATGGAAGTAGGCGAAAAGCATGCCGGTTCTGGTAAAATAGCGCACAAACTGGCCGGGAGGACGCCCGGTCTGCGCATTAACTGAAAAAACAGGTGAAAACGTGGATAAGGCTGTCATCCTGCCGGAAAAAAAACAGTACCAGGAAATTGGCGAGGATTTACGGGCGCAGATTATCCAGGGGCACTATCCCGTTGGTTCGCGCCTTCCTCCTGAGCGCAATATTGCCGAGAAGTACGGCGTAAGCCGCACCATCGTGCGTGAGGCCTTACTGATGCTGGAGTTGCAGGGCACGGTGGATATTCGCCAGGGCTCCGGTGTTTATGTGATGCGCATCCCCGAAGAGCATGAAAACGAAGAAGAGCGTTTTCTCAATAGCGACGTGGGGCCGTTTGAGATTTTACAGGCCCGTCAGCTCCTCGAAAGCAATATTGCCGCGTTTGCCGCCAAAATGGCGACCCGTGCAGACATCGACAATCTGCGCCGTATTATCGAGCAGGAGCAACGCGCGATTGCCGCCGACGATAATAGTCAGGACAACAATAAGATGTTCCATCTGGTCCTGGCGGGCGCGACGCAAAATCAGATGCTGCTGGCGACGGTGGAGAGTATCTGGCATCACATGGACAGCAGTCCGCTGTGGCAGCAGTTTAATGGCCACATCGCCAGCCGCGCGTACCGCCTGAAATGGCTGGGTGACCGGCAAACCATCCTGGCCGCGCTGCGCCGCCGTGACGTCATGGGCGCCTGGCAGGCAATGTTCCAGCATCTGGAAAACGTGAAAAAAAGCTTACTTGAACTCTCAGACGAAGACGCGCCGGACTTTGACGGCTATCTCTTTGAATCTGTGCCTATTTTCCAGGGGAAGCTGGTATGACTATTCTGCCGCTCTACGCCGCACCGCAGTATGCGGAGCAGGTGACCGACTGGATCTGGCAGGCCTTTGGCGACGGTCTGCCCCGGGCGTTTTTCCACAGTATTGTTGAGCACAGTCAGACGCCGGGCGCATTACCGCTGACCTTTATTGCCCTGGAGAACGAACAGCTTGTAGGCACCGTAGGGCTCTGGCGCTGCGATCTGATTACCCGACAGGATCTTTGCCCCTGGCTGGCAGCCCTGTATGTGGATGACGCGGCGCGAGGCAAGGGGCTGGCGGGGCTGCTGCAAAAGCATGTTATCCACTATGCCGCACAGGCCGGGTATGACACGTTGCATCTCTGGTCTGCCTGCCGTGACTTCTACGAACGTTACGGCTGGCAGTATATCGGCGATGCGCTGGAGTACCCGGACAAAACGGTACATCTCTATCGCTATTCGTCCGGGGCTTCGGCGGGTGCCCCAACAGAGTGACGGCGCACTAACGTTGGACTAAACAGGTGGGTGATTTCCGGTGGCTGACGCTGCTCGGCGAGTGCTAACGCCAGCTCGGCCGCCTGCGTGGCCATGGTGATAATGGGGTAGCGGACGGTGGTCAGGCGAGGGCGCACGTAGCGGGAGACCAGCACATCATCGAAGCCAAAAAGGGAAATTTCTCCCGGCACCTCAATCCCGTTGTCATTTAACACCCCCATAGCTCCGGCTGCCATTGAGTCGTTATAGCTGGCGACAGCGGTGAAGTTCCTTCCACGTCCTAACAGCTCTGTCATTGCCTGTTCGCCGCCGCTCTCGTCGGGTTCACCGTAAGCCACCAGCCGGTCATTGCACGGCAGACCGTTTTCGCGCAGGGCATCGTAATACCCCTGCAGGCGATCTTCGGCATCGGAAATGGGGTGGTTTGAGCAGAGATAACCAATGCGGGTGTGACCCTGTTGAATCAGATGGCGGGTGGCAAGCCAGGCACCGTAGCGGTCGTCGAGCGCCACGCAGCGTTTCTCAAACCCGGGAATAATCCGGTTGATGATCACCATGCCGGGGATCTGCTTCATCAGATGAATGAGTTCGGCGTCGGGGATCATTTTGGCATGGACAACCAGCGCCGCGCAGCGGTGGCGGATCAGTTGCTCGATAGCCTGGCGTTCTTTTTGTTCATTGTGATAGCCATTGCCGATCAGCAAAAAATTCCCGGTCTGATAAGAAACCTGCTCAACCGCTTTCACCATGGCGCCGAAAAAGGGGTCAGAGACATCACCCACAACCAGCCCGATGGTTTCGGTTGACTGTTGAGCGAGCGCACGGGCGTTAGCATTAGGATGGTAGTTCAGAGATTCCATGGCGTTTTGCACCGCCTGGCGTGATGCGTCACTGGCTTTTGGGGAGTCGTTGATCACGCGCGACACGGTCGCGACGGAAACACCTGCCAGACGGGCCACATCCTTTATTGTCGCCATTCATTACCTTCTTAGTGGGGGTAAGCGTTTACACGCCAATAAGTGTTGCGGAAAAGCGCCGTGCATTCAAGGGGGGCGCACTTTCCCTCTCCACAAACGTGACGCAGCACAACCCCGGCGGTGTAATCGTTACACGGCCAGACATGTCGGAATAATGTCAATCTGAACCTTTAGTTACACTTTGCCTCAGGCTGTTGCGATTGTCCGATAGCGGGAAAGAAGACGACATTGATAAAGTTGAGATCCCAGAGGTATTGATTGGTGAGATTTCTTAGTACGGTTTCGTACTCATCTCTTGCACCAACCTGCGCGGATGCGCAGGTTTTTTTTCGCCTCTATTTTTGCTGTCGCTCCTGTACCACTTCTCGTGTAATCTGCCACCATTTACTTACCCTTCACACTGGCTGGCAAAGGGAGTTGAGATGCTTTTTGGGTTCTTTCGCACACTGTTCCGTATCCTCTTTCGCGTCCGCTTAACGGGCGATGCAACGGCGCTCCGCGGCGAGCGCGTACTTATCACACCAAACCATGTTTCCTTTATCGACGGCATCCTGCTGGCGCTGTTTCTGCCTGTGCGCCCGGTGTTTGCGGTCTATACCTCCATTAGTCAGCAGTGGTACATGCGCTGGCTCACCCCGCTGATTGATTTTGTGCCGCTCGACCCGACAAAACCGATGATGATTAAACATCTGGTACGTCTGGTTGAGCAGGGACGTCCGGTGGTGATTTTCCCGGAAGGGCGGATCTCGGTCACCGGCTCGCTGATGAAAATCTACGACGGGGCAGGGTTTGTGGCGGCGAAGTCAAAAGCGACCGTTGTGCCACTGCGTATTGAAGGGGCGGAGCTCACCCATTTCAGTCGTCTGAAAGGGTTAGTGAAGCAGCGCCTGTTCCCGAAAATTACCCTGCATATTCTGCCGCCAACCTCATTACCGATGCCCGACGCGCCGCGTGCGCGCGACCGCCGTAAAATCGCCGGTGAAATGCTGCACCAGATCATGATGGAAGCGCGGATGGCCGTCCGCCCGCGCGAAACGCTCTATGAGTCTCTGCTGTCGGCGCAGTACCGCTATGGCGCGAAGAAAAACTGCATTGAAGACATTAACTTCACCCCGGACACCTATCGCAAGCTGCTGACCAAAACCCTGTTCGTGGGACGTATTCTTGAGAAATATAGCCAGAAAGGCGAGAAGATTGGCCTGATGCTGCCGAACGCCGGGATCAGCGCGGCGGTGATTTTTGGCGCGGTTTCCCGGGGCCGTATCCCGGCGATGATGAACTACACGGCGGGCGTAAAAGGGCTGACCAGCGCCATCACCGCGGCTCAAATCAATACCGTTTTCACCTCGCGCCAGTTCCTCGATAAAGGCAAGCTGTGGCACCTGCCGGAGCAGCTGACGCAGGTACGCTGGGTCTTCCTGGAAGATCTGAAAGCGGATGTGACGACGGGTGACAAGCTGTGGATTTTCGCTCACCTGCTGATGCCGCGTCTGGCCCAGGTCAAACAGCAGCCGGAAGATGACGCCATTATCCTCTTTACCTCTGGCTCAGAGGGAAACCCGAAAGGGGTGGTTCACAGTCACAAGAGCATTCTGGCAAACGTGGAGCAGATTAAAAGTATTGCTGACTTTACCGCCAATGACCGGTTCATGTCGGCGCTGCCGCTGTTCCACTCCTTTGGTCTGACAGTGGGGCTTTTTACCCCGCTGTTGACCGGTGCCGAAGTGTTCCTTTACCCAAGCCCGCTCCATTATCGCATTGTGCCGGAGCTGGTGTATGACCGTAACTGCACCGTGCTGTTTGGCACCTCAACCTTCCTCGGTAATTACGCGCGCTTTGCCAATCCGTATGACTTTTACCGCGTGCGCTATGTGGTGGCCGGGGCGGAAAAACTGCAGGAGAGCACGCGCCAGATTTGGCAGGACAAGTTTGGTCTGCGCATTCTTGAAGGCTATGGCGTTACTGAGTGCGCGCCGGTGGTCTCGATCAACGTGCCGATGGCGGCGAAGCCGGGGACGGTGGGCCGTATTTTGCCGGGAATGGATGCGCGTCTGCTGGCGGTACCTGGCATTGAGGACGGTGGCCGTCTGCAACTCAAGGGGCCAAACGTGATGAACGGTTATCTGCGAGTGGAAAATCCGGGCGTGCTGGAAGTGCCGACGGCGGAAAACGTCAATGGCGAGAGTGAGACGGGCTGGTATGACACCGGAGATATTGTCCGTTTCGATGAACAGGGCTTCGTGCAGATCCAGGGCCGGGCTAAACGCTTCGCCAAAATTGCGGGTGAGATGGTCTCGCTGGAGATGGTTGAGCAACTGGCGACAGCGGTATCCGCTGACAAGCTGCATGCTACGGTTGTGAAGAGCGATGCCAGCAAAGGCGAAGCGCTGGTGTTGTTCACCACCGACAGCGAACTGAAACGCGACCGGTTGCTACAGCATGCGCGTGAACATGGCATTCCTGAGCTGGCGGTACCGCGCGATATTCGTTACCTGAAGCAGCTTCCGGTGCTGGGCAGCGGGAAGCCTGATTTCGTGACCCTGAAGGGTATGGTTGACGAGGCGGAACAGCAAAATGCGTGAGTCAGTACACACTAACACTTCACTCTGGTCGAAGGGCATGATGGCGGTCATTGCCGCCCAGTTTCTCTCTGCCTTCGGTGACAATGCGTTACTGTTTGCCACCCTGGCATTGCTGAAGGCCGAGTTTTATCCAGACTGGAGCCAGCCCATCCTGCAGATGGTGTTTGTGGGTGCTTACATTATTTTCGCTCCGTTTGTCGGACAGGTGGCGGACAGCTTCCCGAAAGGCCGGGTGATGATGTTTGCGAACGGCCTGAAACTGCTGGGCGCCGCCAGTATTTGTTTTGGTATTAACCCGTTTATCGGCTACACGCTGGTGGGCATTGGCGCAGCGGCGTACTCCCCGGCGAAGTATGGCATCCTGGGGGAACTCACGACCGGCGATAAGCTGGTGAAAGCCAACGGGCTGATGGAGTCCTCTACCATTGCGGCGATCCTGCTCGGCTCTGTCGCAGGGGGCGTACTGGCTGACTGGCATGTGCTGGCGGCGCTGAGCGTGTGTGCAGTAGTTTATGGCGGGGCGGTGGTAGCCAACCTGTTTATTCCAAAATTGCCGGTGGCTCGCCCGGGGCAATCTTGGCGCTTTACGCCTATGACAGGCAGTTTCTTCAACGCCTGCCGCGTGCTATGGCGTAACGGTGAAACGCGCTTCTCCCTGATGGGCACCAGCATGTTCTGGGGCGCAGGCGTCACGCTGCGTTTTCTGCTGGTGCTGTGGGTGCCGGTGGCGCTGGGGATTACTGACAATGCGACACCGACTTATCTTAACGCAATGGTGGCGATTGGGATTGTCGTTGGGGCTGGCGCGGCGGCGAAGCTGGTGACGCTTGAGACCGTTGCACGCTGCATGCCTGCGGGGATCCTGATTGGCGTGGTGGTGCTTATCTTCTCGCTGCAGCACGCCTTGCTACCCGCCTACGCGCTGCTTGTCCTGATTGGTATTCTGGGGGGCTTTTTCGTTGTGCCGCTCAATGCGCTGTTGCAGGAACGCGGCAAGCAGACCGTCGGCGCAGGGAATGCCATTGCAGTGCAAAATCTCGGTGAAAACCTGGCGATGCTGTTAATGCTGGGGCTCTATTCGCTGGCCGTTAAAGTCGGTGTGCCGGTGGTGGGGATTGGCGTAGGATTCGGTGCGCTGTTTGCGCTGGCGATTACAGGATTATGGCTCTGGCAGCGTCGCCGTTGATAAGAGCGGCCTGACGCCCTCACCACGGCCTTCTCCTACGGGAGAGGGCGCAAACATTAAAAACGGCAACCAGGTTGCCGTTTGCTTTTATCACGGTGCCGGGTAGGTGTATACCTGATGCACCGCTTCAATCTCTGCTAATACCTCTTCACTTAGATTCAGATGGAAACTCTCGATATTCGTTTTCAGCTGTTCCATGGTCGTTGCGCCCAGCAGAGTGCTGGCAACAAACGGCTGACGACGCACGAAGGCCAGGGCCATCTGAGCTGGATCAAGACCGTGACGTTTCGCGATATCCACATAGGCCGCCACGGCTTTTTGTGTCTGCTCACCGCTGTAGCGGGTAAAGCGGCTGAACAAGGTGTTACGCGCTCCGGCAGGTTTCGCGCCGTTCAGGTATTTCCCTGTCAACGTACCAAAGCCCAGACATGAATAGGCGAGCAATTCCACCTCTTCGTATTGCGTCACTTCGGCCAGACCCACTTCATAGCTGCGGTTGAGCAGGCTGTATGGGTTCTGGATGGTGACGATGCGGGGCAGGTCATGTTTGTCCGCCAGGTGCAGATAGCGCATCACGCCAAAGGCCGTTTCGTTAGAGACACCGATGTAGCGGATTTTTCCCGCTCGCTGGCATTCGGCCAGGGCTTCCAGCGTTTCCAGTAGCGTAACGGCCGGGGCGCTCTCATTCCAGCTATAGCCCAGCTTTCCAAAGCAGTTGGTGGGGCGCTGCGGCCAGTGAACCTGATAGAGATCGAGATAGTCGGTTTGCAGGCGCTTCAGGCTGGCATCCAGCGCGGCGCGGATATTTTTGCGATCGAGGATCTGGTTTGGACGGATCCCGGCATCGTTGTTGCGTGCGGGGCCGCTGACTTTTGACGCAACAACCAGCTTTTCGCGATTCCCGCGTTTGGCGAGCCAGTTGCCGACGTAGGTTTCGGTAAGCCCCTGCGTTTCCGGACGAGGCGGTACAGGGTACATCTCAGCAACATCAATCAGGTTAATGCCCTGGCTGACGGCATAATCGAGTTGTGCATGGGCATCGGCTTCGCTGTTTTGTTCACCAAATGTCATCGTGCCCAACCCCAGTTGGCTTATTTCCAGAGCGCTGTGGGGGATACGGTGATAATGCATAGCCGGCTTCCTTCATTAGAAATACAGACCACGTCAGGAACCTCCCGACAAAGGAATATAAACATGGCAGAGGGGAAGCAAAAGGGGAAGAAAAAAATCAAAAAGGCCAGCAAGCCACTGACCTTTATCTGTTTATCGCTCGATAATCTGCGAAACTTCGTCGCGATTGATCTGCATTTTATTACCCTGCTGGTCATGGTAGCTGACCAGGCCAGTATCATCGTCGACTTCAGGTTTACCGTCGGTCAGGATCATCCGGCCATCTTTCGTCGCCATAACGTAATCGCTGCTACAGCCCGATACCGCAAACGCTAAACCCACTGCTGAAATCAACACTGCCCATTTTTTCATCGTTATCGTCCTCACCTGGCTCGTATCAAATCATAGTGTAGTATTAACCTGATATATCGAAAGGAGAAAGGGGGAAAATCTTAAATCCCCGTCGATTATGTTTGATAGTTCGCAAAATGAGTAAAAAACTATGTTTTCAGTAAGAAATAGCGAGCCAGCAGCGCACCTGTGAAGTTCTTTTTGAGATAAAAGCCGCGCGGCAACGTGAGTATCGGTTCGCCCTTGGCGCCAATAGCCTCGGTGAGGGCTTTGCTGTTGGCCGCTTTCGGACGCAGCTGTAAAACTTCTCCGTGTCGGGCCGTGATGCGCTCTACCTGTCCAAGGACGATCATATCCATCAGCTCTTCCCAGTCCAGCCTTAGCTGCCGCTCTTCATCTTCATCGGGACTCCAGAGCAGCGGCGCGCCTACCCGGCGTTCAGCCAGCGGGATCTGGCGTTCACCCTCAACCGGAACCCAGAGCACGCGCTTGAGTTTATGGCGAACATGGCTGGTTTCCCACGTCACGCCGGTATTCCCGGTTAACGGCGCCACGCAGACAAAGGTGGTTTCAAGGGGCTTTCCCAGACGGTCTATGGGGATGGTTTTTAGCTCAACGCCCAGAGCCGCAAAATCCTGCTCGGGTTTACTCCCCGCACTAGCCCCCAGCCACAGCTCAAGCAACATGCCGATCCAGCCCTTATCCCGTTTCAGATCCTTTGGGATCGGCAACCCTGCCATCGCTGCCAGTTCGCCAAGCGAAAAGCCCGCCAGACGCTGCGCCTGCCCAAGCAACTGGGCTTCGCTTGTTGGCGGAGAAAGCATGGGTGAAAGCGCAAGCATGACGGCAACCTTTTGATTAAAAAATAAACTAAGAAACTATCCCCTGTGGATAGAGTTTAACTTTTTCTGTACGAATATGCCATGTGCATGATTTTTAGGTTTTTTTAGTCATGAAAGACCGTTCTTTATGAAACGAAAAACGGGTTGTTCAATTCTGGTCACTGACAATAAACAGGATCTTACACCATGTTATCCACAGAAAAGTGGGATAACTGGGAATAACCCTGACTACTGTTTCAATTTACAGCCTTGACGTGCGACGAAAATCGAATTTTCACACAAATTGTGCCTAACTTATTGGCACAATCTGTGGATAAAACCGACGCTGTTCGATCTTTCATCAGCATAACGATCACAGGTGTGATGATCGTCACGTAATTCTTTCCTGGGGCGCTAAAAACAGAGCTAATTAAATGAATATTATAGGAATGTTTTCAGCGGGTGACACGGTGTAGCGAAGGGCTCTTCAGGTTGTTCATCGGTAATTCCACACTTCTTCACAACTATATCCACAGAAAAGGTGAATAAAATTGCCCTTGTTGCCGCTTATCTGTTTATAACTCTGCGCATATTTGTGAGTTATTCAAATGTTATTAGGTTGCAGGCCTGTAAGAGAGTGGTTTACCGCCTCCCTGTAGTGTGAAACAATCATTCATATATCAGATTTAGTTTGGGGTAGTCCGGTGATTGATGACGATGGCTACCGCCCGAACGTAGGAATAGTAATTTGTAATCGTCAGGGCCAGGTGATGTGGGCCCGGCGATATGGTCAGCACTCCTGGCAGTTTCCGCAAGGCGGGATCAACCCAGGGGAGTCCCCAGAACAAGCGATGTACCGGGAGCTGTTTGAAGAGGTCGGTTTAAGCCGAAAAGATGTTCGCATCCTGGCTTCGACCCGCAACTGGTTGCGTTACAAGTTACCGAAACGTTTGGTGCGTTGGGACACAAAGCCGGTTTGTATCGGCCAGAAACAGAAGTGGTTTCTGTTGCAATTGGTGGGCAACGATTCAGATATCAATATGCAAACCAGCAGTACGCCGGAGTTTGATGGCTGGCGCTGGGTGAGTTACTGGTATCCTGTTCGTCAGGTCGTGTCATTTAAACGCGATGTTTACCGTAGGGTGATGAAAGAGTTCGCAAGTGTTGTCATGCAGCTTCAGGAGATCCCGCCTAAGCCGCAGAGCGCACCTGCCTGGCGACGTAAAAGAGGTTAAGCTACGCAAATCATGCTCACCCGCTTGCGAGAAATAGTCGAGAAAGTGGCCAGTGCGCCTCGTCTGAACGAGGCGCTGAATATTCTGGTCACTGACATCTGTCTTGCGATGGAAACTGAAGTCTGTTCGGTGTATCTGGCCGATCATGACCGACGTTGCTACTACCTGATGGCGACCCGTGGTTTAAAAAAACCACGTGGTCGTACCGTTACGCTCGCCTTTGATGAAGGTATCGTAGGCCTGGTGGGGCGACTGGCTGAACCCATCAACCTTGCCGACGCGCAAAAGCACCCCAGCTTTAAATACATTCCCTCCGTAAAAGAAGAGCGTTTCCGCGCCTTCCTGGGCGTACCGATCATCCAGCGTCGTCAACTGCTTGGCGTACTGGTCGTTCAGCAGCGCGAACTGCGTCAGTATGACGAAAGCGAAGAGTCTTTCCTCGTGACGCTAGCCACGCAGATGGCTGCGATCCTCTCTCAGTCTCAGCTTGCCGCCCTGTTTGGGCAGTACCGTCACACGCGTATTCGTGCGCTGCCGGCCTCGCCTGGCGTGGCGATTGCTGAAGGCTGGATGGACGCCACCCTGCCGCTGATGGAGCAGGTGTACGAAGCCTCAACGCTGGATGAAGCACTTGAGCGCGAGCGCCTCACCGCGGCGCTGGAAGAGGCAGCCAACGAATTTCGGCGTTACAGCAAACGCTTTGCCGCCGGGGCGCAAAAAGAGACGGCGGCCATTTTTGACCTCTATTCGCACCTGCTCTCCGATGCACGTCTGCGCCGTGAGCTTTTTGCCGAGGTTGATAAAGGTGCCGTAGCGGAATGGGCCGTTAAAAAGGTCATCGAAAAATTTGCAGAGCAATTTGCCGCACTGACAGACGGTTACCTGAAAGAGCGTGCGGGAGATTTACGTACACTCGGTCAGCGACTGCTGTTCCACCTTGATGACACGATCCAGGGGCCGAATGCCTGGCCAAAACGCTTTGTACTGGTTGCCGATGAATTGTCCGCGACCACGCTGGCGGAGCTGCCGCAGGACAGGCTGGCAGGTGTGGTGGTGCGCGATGGCGCAGCTAACTCCCATGCGGCTATTATGGTTCGTGCCCTGGGTATCCCCACCGTTATGGGGGCCGATATTCAGCCCTCGGTGCTGCACCGACGCACGCTGGTGGTGGATGGCTATCGCGGTGAGCTCCTGGTCGATCCTGAGCCGGTACTGCTCCAGGAATACCAGCGCCTTATCAGTGAAGAGAATGAATTAAGCAAGCTGGCGGAAGATGACGTCGACCTGCCTGCACAGCTTAAAAGCGGCGAGCGCATCAAAGTTATGCTCAACGCAGGGTTAAGCCCCGAGCATGAAGAGAAGCTCGGGAGCCGCATTGATGGCATCGGCTTATATCGCACAGAAATCCCGTTCATGCTGCAAAGCGGCTTTCCCTCAGAAGAGGAGCAGGTTGCACAGTATCAGGGCATGTTGCAGATGTTTAACGACAAGCCGGTTACTCTGCGTACCCTGGACGTTGGGGCGGATAAACAGCTGCCGTATATGCCAATCAGTGAAGAAAACCCGTGCCTGGGCTGGCGTGGGATCCGCATTACGCTGGATCAGCCTGAGATCTTCCTGATCCAGGTGCGCGCCATGCTGCGCGCGAATGCGGCGACCGGGAACCTCAGCATTTTACTGCCTATGGTCACCAGCATTGATGAGATCGACGAAGCGCGACGGTTGATCGAACGTGCAGGCCGTGAAGTCGAAGAGATGATCGGTTACGCGATCCCCAAACCGCGGATCGGGGTAATGCTCGAAGTGCCATCCATGGTCTTCATGCTGCCGCAACTGGCGAACCGGGTCGATTTTATCTCTGTCGGGACCAACGATCTGACGCAGTATATTCTGGCCGTCGATCGTAACAACACGCGTGTTGCCAGTATTTATGACAGCCTGCATCCGGCCATCATTCGGGCGCTGGCGATGATTGCCCGCGAAGCGGAGCAATACGGTATCGATTTGCGGCTGTGTGGCGAAATGGCCGGGGATTCAATGTGCGTTGCGATCCTCATCGGCCTGGGGTATCGCCATCTGTCGATGAACGGCCGCGCTGTCGCACGTGTGAAGTACCTGCTGCGCCATATTGACATCGAGGATGCCCGCGAGCTGGCCGAGCGCAGTCTTGAAGCGCAGCTGGCAACAGAAGTGCGTCATCAGGTCGCCGCGTTTATGGAGCGACGCGGCATGGGCGGCCTGATCCGCGGTGGCCGCTGAGGTCTTTCTCTCTCTTCCTGTAGGCTGAGGGATCCACAATGGTTCATAAACAGAAGCAATAACGCAGCTCTCAGAATGACCACCAGAGCTGTATGTTCCCCCTCACCCCAGCCCTCTCCCAGGAGGAGAGGGAACCGTCCGTGCGTAATTTTTCTGTGGGGATCCCTCAGCCCCGTGGGAGAGGGCAACATCCCACACCATCCTCTATACACATCTTTTACATCTCTGGCGCATCCTCCGCGTCCGCCTTGTGCTATGATTCGCAACTTTGGAGCCTCTGCTGACCGCCGGGGCGCATCTCTACCGCTGTCCACTTTCAGCGGAATAACAACATCTTGTGGTGACAGATGAACAGTGGTTATCTGCATTTTCCGGAATTTGATCCGGTCATTTTCTCAGTAGGACCCGTTTCGCTTCACTGGTACGGTCTGATGTACCTGGTGGGCTTCATTTTTGCTATGTGGCTTGCTGGCCGTCGCGCCAGTCGTCCTGGCAGCGGCTGGACCAAAAACGAAGTCGAAAACCTGCTTTACGCGGGCTTCCTCGGTGTGTTCCTTGGTGGGCGTATTGGCTATGTCCTGTTCTATAACCTCCCGGTATTCCTCAACGATCCGCTCTATCTGTTCCGCGTCTGGGACGGGGGGATGTCCTTCCATGGCGGCCTGATTGGTGTGATTCTGGTGATGGTGATTTTTGCCAAACGCACCAAACGCAACTTCTTCCAGGTATCGGATTTTATCGCGCCATTGATTCCGTTTGGTCTGGGGGCTGGTCGTCTGGGCAACTTTATCAACGGCGAGCTGTGGGGACGTGTCGACCCGAGCGTTTCCTTTACTATGCTGTTCCCGGGCTCGCGCGCGGAAGACCTGGCGCTGCTGCCGTCTCATCCTGAATGGCAATCCATTTTTGATACGTACGGCGTTCTGCCGCGCCACATGTCTCAGCTCTATGAGCTGGCGCTGGAAGGCGTGGTGCTGTTTATCATCCTGAATCTGTTTATCCGCAAACCGCGCCCGATGGGGGCTGTCTCCGGCCTGTTCCTGATTGGCTACGGTGCGTTCCGTATCATCGTTGAGTTCTTCCGCCAGCCGGATGCGCAGTTCACCGGCGAGTGGGTACAGTACATCAGCATGGGGCAAATCCTCTCCATTCCGATGATCGTCGCGGGTGCCATTATGATGATTTGGGCGTATCGTCGTCGTCCACAGCAACAACTTTCCTGAGGAACCATGAAACAGTATCTTGAATTGATGAAAAAAGTGCTCGACGAGGGCACGCCGAAAAATGACCGTACCGGAACCGGCACGCTCTCCATTTTTGGCCACCAGATGCGCTTCAACCTGCAAGAAGGCTTCCCCCTGGTGACGACAAAGCGCTGCCACCTGCGCTCGATCATTCATGAACTGCTCTGGTTCCTGCAAGGCGATACCAACGTTGCCTATCTGCACGAAAACAACGTCTCCATCTGGGATGAATGGGCAGATGAAAACGGCAATCTGGGCCCGGTGTATGGCAAGCAGTGGCGTGCGTGGCCAACGCCTGATGGCCGCCATATTGACCAGATCACCACCGTGATGAACCAGCTGAAAAACGACCCGGACTCGCGCCGTATTATCGTTTCTGCCTGGAACGTGGGTGAGCTGGATAAAATGGCGCTGGCACCGTGCCATGCGTTCTTCCAGTTCTATGTGGCTGATGGCAAACTCTCCTGCCAGCTTTACCAGCGCTCTTGCGATGTCTTCCTCGGCCTGCCGTTTAACATCGCCAGCTATGCGCTGTTAGTACATATGATGGCCCAGCAGTGCGATCTGGAAGTGGGCGATTTTGTCTGGACCGGTGGGGATACGCACCTGTACAGCAACCACATGGAACAGACGCATCTCCAGTTGACCCGTGAGCCGCGTGCACTGCCGAAGCTGATTATCAAACGTAAACCGGAATCGATCTTCGATTACCGCTTTGACGACTTCGAGATTGAGGGATACGACCCGCATCCGGGCATCAAAGCGCCTGTCGCAATCTGATACGGCAAATCGTTACATAACCGGCGCATTTACGCGCCGGTTTTTTTTCGTCTGTACTCTGTTCCCCGAGGCGTTATCCAGTCGGCGTGCAACGCGTTGCAACGGATAACATTCTCTGGATAACGCCTCGTAAAACCCCGAATCGTGGCTCGTCATGTTCACGGCGTTTCGCCACACTCCCGGCATGAAAAAAGAGCACGGCTTTACGCTTATCGAAACTCTGGTTGCCATTTCGCTGGTTATT
This sequence comes from Enterobacter cloacae complex sp. IR5384, assembly GCF_049237265.1. Classification (NCBI taxonomy): domain Bacteria; kingdom Pseudomonadati; phylum Pseudomonadota; class Gammaproteobacteria; order Enterobacterales; family Enterobacteriaceae; genus Enterobacter; species Enterobacter cloacae complex sp. IR5384. Next base: position 42,565 of record NZ_JBMKHJ010000014.1, read on the forward strand.
ATCCTCAGCGCGACAGGGCTCGCCGGCTGGGACAACTGGCAACAGCGGCAGAGGTTGTGGCAGGTCGCCTGTCAGGTCCGCGACTATCTGGTGTTTCTGCGAAACGATGCCAATCGTCACAACCGTGACCACCTGATCACGCTTCAGCAGGACGACAGAGGCGCCTGTTTGATGAGCTCTGCAGTGCAGGGCTGTGAGAACAACAGCCCGTATGTGCTCAGACCGTTGTGGCCTGACGTCGTGCTAAGGGAGGTTACGCCTTCATTAGGATTCTATGGATTAAGGGACACGGCGTGGGCAGGGCGGATACGGGTACAGAGCAGGGCAGGAGAATGGATGATTGTCGTCTCAAACGGAGGGCGTATCAGGATGTGCACTGTTACAGGGGAAAATGCATGCCGATGAACCAGCACGGCTTCTCACTCACAGAGGTGCTGGTTGCAATGGCGATCAGCAGCATTCTGTTACTCAGCACGTCGCGTTTTTTACCGCAGTTGCAACGGGCAGTTTTGCTGCAATCCAGGGCGCAGGAGCGTGAAGAAGAGATCTGGCAACGCCTGTTCGCGATTGGCAAGCAGTTACAACGCGCGGGGTATTGCGCGGGTAATTGTCAGGGGCAGAGCCTGACCATCGGCAGGGAGGGAAGCTGTGTGATTGTCCGGTGGGATGCAAACAGTAACGGCACCTGGGACACCTCAGCATCGGATAACGAAAGTACGGGGTTTCGTCTGGAATCAGGCGCGCTGGAAACCCTGCGTGGCGCGACGGGGTGTGAAGGAAAAGGATGGGAGAAACTTACCGACCCGGCCCGGCTTATGATCCACACATTTGTGGTACGTAAACATGAGCACCCGGGATTTGCGCCAGCATTCTATCTCGAGTTGACCGCCAGCGGGGTGAATGATAAGCACGCTGCCCCTTACCAGGTTCGCTATGGCGTTACGGGGTTTAACTTGTGAACCGCCAGAATGGGATTGCCTCACTGACGCTGGTTCTGCTGTTACTGGTGTTAGGCACACTGATCCTGACCGGCCTTAACCAGCAACTCATAACATTTACCATGCTGGTTGGCGACGAGAGCCGCGCCATCCAGCAGCAGGCAGCCGCGCAGTCTGCGCTGGAGTGGGGGCGCGTTCAGCACTGGTCGTTGCAGCCTGATGTACAGTGCAAACAGAGACAAACGCAACGTGTTTGTTTGCGTGTACTGAATGAGTCGCAGGTGTTACTCATCGCTGGAGATGGAGAGCTGTTGCTCTGGCGTGGCGGGGAGATTGTCAACGGGCATATACGCTTTTTACCTCATGGCTGGAGTGATTTTTGCCCGCTAAAGGAGCGTGCGTTATGTCGGTTGCCGTAAAGAATGAAAAGGGGTTCAGCATGGTCGACGTGTTGCTGGCGATGATGCTGCTGGTGGCGATCGTAACGGCACTGTCCGGCTATCACCGGGCGCTGGCTTCCCGCTTTGCCCTGTTTAGCCAGTATCGTCAGCTCTGGCACATCGCCTGGACGCAGTCGCAGATGGATGCTGGTGCGCTGCCAGCAGGCTGGCAGATAAACCGGATGCAGACAACGCAGTCTGGATGTGTCAGCATCACGGTTACACTTATTTCTCCTCTGGGTCGACGCGGTGAGATGACGCGTCTGCATTGCCCGGTTAGCCAGTAGTCGGGAGCGTCTATGTTAAGGGTCTACCACTCAAATCGTCTGGATGTGCTGGAAGCGCTGATGGAATTTATCGTTGAGCGCGAGCGGCTCGACGATCCGTTTGAGCCTGAAATGGTGCTGGTGCAGAGCACCGGTATGGCACAATGGCTGCAGATGTCGCTTTCCCGTAAATTTGGCATCGCGGCGAATATCGATTTTCCGCTTCCCGCGAGCTTTATCTGGGAGATGTTTGTCCGCGTGTTGCCTGACATCCCGGAGCAGAGCGCGTTTAACAAACAGAGCATGAGTTGGAAGCTGATGGCGCTTTTGCCAGATATGCTCACACATGATGAGTTTGCCATGCTGCGCCACTACCTGCATGACGATACCGACAAACGCAAGCTGTTCCAGCTGGCATCACGTACCGCGGATCTCTATGACCAGTATTTAGTGTATCGTCCGGAATGGCTGACTCGCTGGGAGGCGGGTGAGTTAGTGGAAGGTCTGCCGGAGGCGCAGGTCTGGCAGGCGCCGCTGTGGAAAGCGCTGGTGGAGCATACCGAAAAGCTGGGTCAACCCAAGTGGCACCGTGCGAACCTCTACCAACGGTTCATCTCCATACTGGAAAATAGCACTGACCGACCGGCCCGGCTGCCCTCCCGCGTATTTATCTGCGGTATTTCCGCCTTGCCACCCGTCTATCTGGATGCGCTTAAAGCGCTCGGAAAACACACCGACATCCATATTCTGTTTACTAACCCCTGCCGCCATTACTGGGGTGACATTCAGGATGACCGGTGGCTTTCGCGGCTTGTGACGCGCCAGCGGCGACGTCTCTTTGAAGAACGCACGGTGCCCTTGTTTAAAGACAGTGCCTCTGCCGCGCAGCTTTTTGATGAGCAGGGCATTCAGAACCTGCCAAACCCGCTGCTTGCCTCTTGGGGCAAGCTGGGCCGGGACTACATTCATATGCTCTCTGATATCACCTCGTCAGGCGAAGGCGACGTGGATGCGTTTGTTGAAATCACGCCGGACAGCCTGCTGCACAATATCCAGTCCGATATTCTGGATCTGGAAAATCGCGCGGTGATGGGCGTGACGGCCGAAGAATTTGAACGCAGCGACACGAAACGGAGACTGGATCCCGACGATCGCAGTATCACGGTGCATGTTTGCCACAGTGCGCAGCGTGAAGTCGAAGTCCTGCACGATCAGTTGCTCGCCATGCTGCAGGACGATCCTGACCTGACACCGCGTGATATCGTGGTGATGGTGGCAGATATCGACAGCTACAGCCCCTTTATTCAGGCCGTTTTCGGCAGTGCGACGGGAGAGCGCTACCTACCTTATGCCATCTCTGACCGTCGGGCTCGCCAGTCTCACCCGGCCTTGCAGGCATTCGTTACCCTGCTGTCACTGCCCGACAGCCGCTTCATTTCCGAAGATGTCCTGGCATTGCTCGATGTCCCCGTGCTGGCCGCTCGTTTCAACATTAACGAAGAGGGGTTGCGCTACCTTCGTCAGTGGGTAAACGAGTCTGGCGTACGTTGGGGGATCGATGACGACAACGTACAGGAGTTTGAGCTTCCCCCTACCGGGCAGCACACCTGGCAGTTTGGTCTGACGCGTATGCTGCTGGGGTATGCCATGGAAAGCAGCCAGGGCGAGTGGAACGAGGTCCTGCCTTATGATGAGTCCAGCGGGCTCATCGCGGAGCTTGTCGGGCATTTAGCCTCGCTGCTGATGCAGCTTAACCGCTGGCGACGTGCGCTAATGCAGCCGCGTCCGCTGGAGGAGTGGCTGCCGGTTTGCCGGGAACTGCTCAATGATTTCTTCCTGCCGGACAGTGACACGGAAGCCGCAATGGCGCTGATTGAAACACAGTGGCAGGCGATAGTCGATGAGGGGGTGAACTCCCACTATAACGAAGCGATCCCGCTTTCGCTTCTGCGGGATGAATTGACCCTGCGCCTCGATCAGGAGCGTATCAGCCAGCGCTTCCTTGCCGGGCCGATCAATATCTGCACGCTGATGCCCATGCGTTCCATTCCCTTCAAAGTGGTGTGTCTGCTTGGTATGAATGACGGTGTATATCCGCGAGCCCTGCCGCCGCTGGGCTTTGATCTCATGAGCCCGGCACCGAAGCGGGGCGACCGTAGCCGTCGTGATGATGACCGCTACCTCTTCCTTGAGGCGCTTATTTCCGCGCAGAACAAGCTTTACATCAGTTATATCGGTCGGTCGATTCAGGACAACAGCGAGCGTTTTCCCTCTGTTCTGGTGCAGGAACTGGTGGACTATATCGGACAGAGCCACTACCTGCCGGGGGATGAAGAACGTAACTGCGATGAGAGCGACCAGCGGGTGAAAGCGCATATCACCTGTTGTCACAGCCGTATGCCGTTTGACCCGATGAACTACGTCGCCAGCGAATTGCAGAGCTATGCCCAGGAGTGGCTGCCCGCGGCGAAAAAAGAGGGGAAGGCGCACAGTGATTTCATTCAGGAGCTCGACGCGCGGCCCATTGAAACCCTGACCTTCGAACAACTGCAGCGGTTTTGGGCGCATCCGGTACGCGCCTTCTTCCAGCAGCGGTTGCAGGTAAATTTCCGCTCGGAAGAGAGCGAAATTCCTGACGCAGAACCGTTTACGCTGGAAGGGCTGGAACGTTATCAGTTAAACCTCCAGCTGCTGAATGCGCTGGTGGAGCAGGAAGATGCTGACAAACTGTTCCGCCGCTATCGCGCTGCGGGGCAATTACCGTATGGTGCGTTCGGGGAGATCGTCTGGGAGGCGCAGTGTACAGAGATGAAGGCGCTTGCCGAGCGTGTTATCGAATGCCGACAGCCGGGAACAAGCCTCGAAATCGACCTCAACTGCAACGGTATCCAGCTGACGGGCTGGCTGACGCAGGTTCAACCGGACGGGCTGCTGCGCTGGCGGCCTTCCATGCTGAGCGTTTCGCAGGGTTTGCAACTCTGGCTCGAACATCTTGTCTACAGTGCTGGCGGTAACCAGGGTGAAAGCCGGATGTTTGTACGCAAGGAGGGCGAGTGGCGTTTCCCGCCAATGGAGCCGGAGCAGGCATTACATTACTTGTCCTTGTACATTGAAGGTTACCGTCAGGGGATGAACAAGCCGCTGCTGTTACTGCCTGAAAGTGGCGGGGCGTGGATAAAAGCCTGTTATGACGCGCAGAATGATGCGATGTTAACGGATGACGCTTCACTGCAGAAAGCGCGGAGTAAATTTGTTCAGGCCTGGGAAGGTAACATGATGGTCCGTGGTGAAGGCGATGATGTCTGGTATCAACGGTTATGGCGAACGCTTGAGCCAGAATACTTTGAGACCATCACGGAAGAGGCACAACGTTACCTGTTACCGTTGTTCAAATTTAATCAGTCCTGAGCGCTGTATAAAAATTGCGCAGTAAAGGGTGTTCATTTATGATGCACCTGCTATCACGGACTGATGTACAGAAAGAAAGAGATGCTGGCGTGTCCAGCACGAAGTTTGTTAATGATGTAGCCGTGATAAAGAGGTCGTTAATGCCAGGCAGCACCTTGTTCAAAGCGTTTGTTTTGTTTGTCGCCCTTTGGGCTCCCGTCACTCAGGCAGACTCCGGTTGGCAACCCATCCAGGAAACTATCCGTAAAAGCGAAAAAGATACCCGTCAGTATCAGGCTGTCCGCCTTGATAACGGGATGACCGTGCTGCTGGTTTCCGATCCGCAGGCGGTGAAATCCCTCTCGGCGCTCGTGGTACCCGTTGGGTCGCTGGAAGATCCCGAAGCGCACCCGGGTCTTGCGCACTATCTGGAACATATGACGTTGATGGGGTCCAAAAAATACCCCCAGCCGGATAGCCTCTCCGAATTTCTGAAAATGCATGGCGGCAGCCACAACGCCAGTACGGCACCGTATCGGACGGCGTTTTATCTGGAAGTCGAAAATGATGCGCTGGAAGGGGCGGTGGATCGTCTCGCTGATGCCATTGCCGCACCGCTGCTGGATAAAAAATACGCTGACCGTGAACGTAATGCCGTCAATGCTGAATTGACCCTGGCCCGCACGCGAGACGGTATGCGCATGGCGCAGGTGAGCGCCGAAACCATCAACCCGGCGCACCCTGGATCCCGTTTTTCCGGGGGGAACCTCGAGACGCTGAGTGACAAACCAAACAGCCCGGTGCTTGATGCGCTGCATGCGTTTCGCGACAAATATTACTCCGCAAACCTGATGAAAGCGGTTATCTACAGCAACAAACCGTTGCCAGAACTAGCTGCCATGGCGGCGCAGACCTTTGGACGGGTACCAAATAAAAACATCGACCTGCCGCAGATAAACGTACCGGTTGTCACCGACGCGCAGAAAGGGATCGTGATCCACTACGTGCCCGCACTGCCGCGCAAGGTGTTACGCGTTGAGTTCCGCATTGATAACAATACCGCACAGTTCCGCAGTAAAACGGATGAACTGGTCACCTATCTTATTGGTAACCGCAGCCCGGGAACGCTTTCTGACTGGCTGCAAAAGCAGGGGCTGGTGGAAGGGATCCGTGCCGACTCCGATCCTGTGGTTAACGGCAACAGCGGTGTGCTGGCGATTTCCGCCACCCTGACCGACAAAGGGCTGGCGCACCGTGATGAGGTGGTCGCGGCTATCTTCAGCTATCTCTCGTTGCTGCGCGATAAAGGCGTCGATAAACGCTACTTTGACGAACTGGCACACGTGCTGGATCTCGATTTCCGCTATCCGTCCATTACCCGCGACATGGACTATGTTGAGTGGCTGGCGGATACCATGATCCGCGTGCCGGTTGAACATACCCTGGACGCGGTCAACATTGCCGACCAGTACGACGCTGAGGCGATAAAAGCGCGCCTGGCAATGATGACCCCACAGAATGCCCGTATCTGGTACATCAGCCCGAACGAGCCGCATAACAAAACGGCCTATTTCGTGAATGCCCCTTACCAGGTGGATAAAATCAGTGAGCAAACGTTCGCAAACTGGCAGAAAAAGGCCAGCGAGATCGCGTTGAAGCTGCCGGAACTGAATCCCTACATCCCGGATGATTTCTCCCTGATTAAAACCGCGAAAGCGTACCCACACCCGCAGCTTATTGTTGATGAGCCGACGTTGCGCGTGGTGTATACCCCAAGCCACTACTTCGCCAGCGAGCCAAAAGCCGATGTCAGCGTTGTTCTTCGCAACCCGAAAGCGATGGATAGCGCCAAAAATCAGGTGATGTTTGCGCTCAATGACTATCTGGCCGGTATCGCGCTTGACCAGCTCAGCAACCAGGCCGCGGTGGGTGGAATCAGCTTCTCTACCAACGCCAATAACGGACTGATGGTCAATGCAAACGGCTATACCCAGCGTCTGCCTCAGCTGTTCCAGGCGTTGCTGGAGGGCTATTTCAGCTACACGCCAACGGAAGAGCAGTTTGAGCAGGCGAAGTCCTGGTATGCGCAGATGATGGATTCCGCTGAGAAAGGCAAGGCGTACGATCAGGCGATTATGCCGGCGCAGATGCTGTCGCAAATCCCTTATTTCCAGCGTGAAGATCGCCGGGCGCTGCTGCCATCCATCACATTAAAAGAGGTGTTGGCCTACCGCGACGCGCTGAAAACTAACACACGTCCGGAGTTTCTTATCGTCGGCAACATGAGCGAGGACCAGGCCAAAACGCTGGCGGAGAACGTACGTCAGCAGCTCGGTTCAAAAGGCGACGAGTGGTGCCGTAACCAGGACGTGCTGGTTGAGAAAAAACAGAATGTGATTTTTGAAAAAGCAGGTAACAGCACGGATTCCGCGCTGGCCGCCGTGTTTGTTCCTACGGGCTATGATGAATTTGCCAGCTCTGCGCAGAGTGCCGTTCTGGGACAAATTATACAGCCGTGGTTCTACAATCAGCTGCGCACAGAAGAGCAGCTTGGCTACGCGGTCTTTGCCTTCTCCATGAACGTTGGCCGCCAGTGGGGGCTGGGTTTCCTGCTGCAGAGCAGCGATAAACAGCCCGCTTATCTCTGGCAGCGTTACCAGGCTTTCTTCCCGCAAGCGGAAGCTAAACTGCGAGCCATGAAGCCGGATGAGTTTGCCCAAATCCAGCAGGCCGTCATCGCGCAGGTGATGCAGCCGCCTCAGACGCTGGGTGAAGAAGCATCCCAACTGAGCAAAGATTTCGATCGCGGTAATCTGAAATTTGATTCGCGTGATAAAGTAGTGGCCGAGATAAAACAGCTGACGCCTCAGAAGGTTGCCGACTTCTTCCATCAGGCGGTGGTTAAACCGCAGGGAATAGCCATTCTGTCTCAGGTTTCTGGTAGCCAGAACGGAAAAACGGACTACGTTAACCCGAAAGGCTGGAAAATCTGGAAGAGCGTCAGCGCCCTGCAGCAATCTATGCCCTGGAGTAAGAAAGAATGACCGACACCGCTGAGTCCCTTGATCCCTTACGTTTACCTCTGCAGGGTGAACGATTGATTGAAGCCTCAGCGGGAACGGGAAAAACCTTCACCATTGCCGCGCTTTATCTGCGTCTGTTGCTGGGGCTTGGCGGCCAGGCCGCTTTTCCGCGTCCGTTAAGCGTGGAGGAGCTGCTGGTGGTGACCTTCACCGAGGCCGCCACCGCTGAGCTGCGCGGCCGTATCCGTGCCAATATTCATGAACTGCGTATCGCCTGTCTGCGCGAAAGCACGGATAACCCTCTCTACGCGAGCCTGCTGGCAGAGATTGCCGATAAACAGCAGGCCGCACAGTGGCTGCTTCTGGCTGAACGGCAAATGGACGAGGCCTCTGTCTTCACCATCCACGGTTTTTGCCAGCGCATGCTGAGCCTGAATGCGTTTGAATCCGGCATGCTGTTTGAACTGCAGCTTATTGAAGATGAGTCTGAGCTTCGCTACCAGGCCTGTGCTGATTTCTGGCGTCGCCACTGCTACCCGTTACAGCGGGAGATCGCCGAAGCGGTACATGCGTTGTGGAAAGGCCCTGAGGAGCTTCTGCGCGCCATTGAGCGCTATCTGCAGGGGGAGGCCCCGGTCATTAAATCTCCACCGCCTGCGGATGAAACGCTGGCCTCGCGCCATGAAAAAATCGTCGCGAAGATTGCAGCCGTTAAGCAAAAATGGATTGAGTCTGTCGGCGAGATCGACGCCATTATCGAAAACTCCGGGATCGACAGGCGCAAGTTTAACCGTGGTAATCAGGGGAAATGGATCGACAAGATCACTGCCTGGGCGCAGGAAGAGACGCGCGGTTACCAGCTCCCGGATGCGCTGGAAAAATTTTCCCGGCGTTTTCTGATTGAGCGAACCAAAGCCGATGGCATTGTTCCGGAGCACCCGCTGTTTGTTGAGATCGAAACCCTGCTGGCAGAGCCATTAACCCTTAACGACCTGATGATCACCCGCGCCATGGCGGAGATCCGTGAAGCGGTGTCGCGTGAGAAACGCCGCCGGGGTGAGCTGGGCTTTGACGATATGCTAAGTCGCCTGGACGCGGCGTTGTGCAGTGAAAATGGCGAGGCGCTTGCCGCCGCCATCCGCACGCGCTTTCCGGTGGCGATGATTGACGAATTTCAGGATACCGATCCCCAGCAGTACCGCATTTTCCGCCGCATCTGGCGACAGCAGCCTAACACGGCACTGTTGCTCATTGGCGATCCCAAACAGGCCATTTATGCCTTCCGTGGCGCGGATATTTTCACTTACATGAAAGCCCGCAGCGAGGTTGAAGCGCACTACACCCTGGACACCAACTGGCGCTCCTCGCCGGGGATGGTGGAGAGCGTCAATGCGCTCTTCAGCCGCATGGATTCGGCGTTTATGTTCAGGGAGATTCCCTTCCAGCCGGTAAAGTTCGCCGCCAGAAATGCTTCGTTGCGCTTTGAATTCAACGGCGTGAACCAGCCCGCCATGAATTTCTGGCTGCTGGACGGCGAGGGGTGCGGTGTTACGGACTATCAACATGCCATGGCTCAGCACTGCGCCGCGCAGATCCGGGACTGGCTCAGCGCAGGTACGCGCGGTGAGGCGTTGCTGTGGAAGGGGGACACATCAGCCCCGGTAAAAGCATCCGATATTACGGTGCTGGTGCGCAGCCGTCAGGAGGCGGCGCTTATCCGTGATGCCCTGACGTCACTGAACATCCCGTCCGTGTATCTCTCTAACCGCGATAGCGTCTTTGAAACGCTGGAAGCGCAGGAGATGCTGTGGCTGCTGCAGGCCGTGATGGCGCCGGAGCGGGAAAGCACCCTTCGCAGCGCGCTGGCAAGCAGCATGCTGGGACTGAACGCGCGCGATATTGATGCGCTAAATTGCGACGAAGCCGCCTGGGATGCGGTGGTCGAAGAGTTTGTGCAGTACCGCGAGCGCTGGCAAAAACGCGGCGTGATGGCGATGCTGCGTGAACTGATGAGGCAGCGTCACATTGCCGAGAATATGCTCGCCACAGTGGGCGGCGAGCGCCGTCTGACCGATATTTTGCATATCAGCGAACTGTTGCAGGAGGCGGGCACGCAGCTGGAGAGCGAGCATGCCCTGGTGCGCTGGCTGGCGCAGCAAATTGCCGATCCGAACAGTAACTCGTCGAGCCAGCAGATGCGTCTTGAGAGTGATAAGCACCTGGTGCAAATCGTCACCATTCACAAGTCGAAAGGCCTGGAGTATCCGCTGGTCTGGCTGCCTTTTATCGCCAATTATCGGGTGCAGGATCAGGCTTTTTATCACGATCGCGAGTCGTTCGAAGCGGTGCTCGATCTCAGCAAAGCAGAGTCCAGCGTAGAACTGGCCGAGGCCGAGCGCCTGGCGGAAGATTTACGCTTGCTCTATGTGGCCCTGACCCGCTCGGTCTGGCACTGCAGTCTGGGTATCGCTCCGCTATTCCGCCGCCGTGGCGAAAAGGCAGGCGAGACCGATTTTCATCTGAGCGCGCTGGGAAGGCTGATTCAGCTTGGTGAGCCAAAAGATGCTGCCGGGCTGCGTCAGTGTATTGAAACACTGTGCGGGGAACATATTGCCCTGCATATCCCGTCGCAACCCGATAACAGTCGCTGGCAGCTGCCAGAACAGCAGACAACCGACCTGCAGGCCCGGCAGATTACGCGAACCGTTGCAGACGACTGGCGCGTGACCAGCTATTCCGGTTTACAGCAGCACGGGCAGAGCATTGCGCAGGATCTGATGCCTAAGCTTGACGTGGATGCCGCAGGTACCGGCAGTGTGCCGGATGAACCGGTGCTGACCCCTCATCAATTTCCGCGCGGCGCGTCACCGGGCACGTTTTTACACAGCCTGTTTGAAGAGCTGGATTTCACGCAACCTGTCTCTGAGGAGTGGGTGCTGAAAATGTTGCAAAGCGGCGGCTACGACGCGCAATGGCAGCCGGTGCTCAGCGAATGGATCACCGCTATCCTTCACGCCCCGCTCACGGCACAGGGTATTTCGCTCAGCCAGCTGACCGCCAGAGATAAGCAGGTGGAGATGGAGTTTTATCTCCCCATCGCCAGCCCGCTAAGAGCCGAGGCACTGGATGCGCTGATCCGCGAGCACGACCCGCTATCCGCCGGTTGCCCGCCACTTAACTTCCGTCAGGTTCAGGGGATGCTGAAGGGCTTTATCGATCTGGTGTTCCGCCATGAAGGGCGTTACTACCTGTTGGATTACAAATCGAACTGGTTGGGTGAAAACAGCGAAGCCTATACCCAACAGGCGATGGCCTCTGCCATGCAGTTGCATCGTTACGATCTGCAGTACCAGCTGTATACCCTTGCGCTGCATCGCTATCTGCGTCATCGCATTGCAAATTACCGCTACGAAGACCATTTTGGCGGGGTGATTTACCTCTTCCTGCGCGGGGTGGATGCCGACGATCCGCAGTCTGGTATTTTTAGTACGCGCCCGGACGCGCCACTGATTGAGAAAATGGACAGTTTATTTGCCGCAGGCACGGAGGAGTTGGCATGACGATGCAGGAATTACTGCTGGAAGCCGTAGAACAGCGTTTACTGCGCCATCTTGATGTGCAGTTCGCCATCATGGTGGCTGGCGAGCAGCCGGCCGTAATGCTGGCTGCCGCTATCCTGAGCAACGACGCGGGGGAAGGGCATGTCTGCCTGCCGCTTTCGCGCCTGACCATTGATGAGAAAATGCCTTCGGCTCTTCAGTCCTGTTTTGCCCTGCTGGGCGAGTCGGTAGACTGGCAGAGCGTTTTGCTAAGCTCTCCTGCTGTCAGCAGAGCCGATACCCAGACGCCCATGATCCTCATCGGCGACCGGTTGTACCTTAACCGGCTGTGGCGTAATGAACTGACGGTAGCGCGCTTTTTCAGCGAGACAAATGCGCCGCTTCCCTGTGAAGAAGCGCGGCTCCGGCAAACGCTGGATGCCCTGTTTACCTCAGATGAGGCGACAGACTGGCAGAAAGTGGCGGCGGCCGTCGCCTTAACGCGGCGGATCTCGGTGATCTCGGGCGGACCGGGCACGGGTAAAACCACCACCGTGGCAAAACTGCTTGCCGCGCTGATTCAGCTGTCGGGTGAGCAAAAATGCCGTATTCGCCTGGCGGCGCCCACCGGCAAAGCGGCGGCCAGGCTGACGGAGTCGTTAGGTGGCGCGCTGCAAAAACTGCCGCTCACGCAGGAACAGCTTGCGCTTTTCCCCAATGAAGCCAGCACCCTGCACCGGCTACTGGGCGCCCAGCCGGGCAGCCAGCGCCTGCGTTACCACGCCGGAAACCCGCTGCATCTTGACGTGCTGGTGGTGGATGAAGCGTCGATGATCGACCTGACGATGATGTCGCGGCTGATTGACGCCTTACCTCCCCACGCGCGCGTAATTTTCCTGGGCGATCGTGACCAGCTTGCCTCGGTGGAAGCCGGGGCCGTACTGGGCGATATCTGCACCTATGCGAGTCTTGGGTATACCGCGGAACGTGCTGAGGAGTTAGCCCGCCTCACCGGATGTTCGCTCGCAGCCGAAAGTCAGTCTCTCGCGGCGGCGCTGCGAGACAGCCTCTGTTTGCTGCAAAAAAGCTACCGGTTCGGGAGTGATTCCGGCATTGGCCAACTGGCGGCGGCCGTGAACAGAGGGGATCGGCATGCGACCAGTGCCGTTTTTGACGGCAGCTTCAGTGATATTGAGAAGAAATCGCTGCAAACCGGGGAAGAGTATCAGGCGATGCTGGATGATGCCCTGCTGGGCTATCAGCACTTCCTGACGAGCGTGCAGCAGCAACATACGCCTGCGCAGGTCATTGCCGCGTTTGGCGAATATCAGCTGCTGTGTGCGCTGAGAGAGGGGCCTTTTGGCGTCAGCGGCCTCAACGACAGGCTTGAGCAACTGCTTGCGCAAAAGCGCAAAATCACCCGCACGCCGCATTCACGCTGGTACGAAGGTCGGCCAGTGATGATCTCCCGTAACGATAGCGCGCTGGGGTTGTTTAACGGCGATATTGGCATTGCGCTTGACCGTGGACAGGGTCTACGCGTCTGGTTCCTGATGCCGGACGGAAGCGTGAAGTCTGTGCAGCCCAGTCGCTTGCCTGAACATGAAACAGCATGGGCGATGACGGTACACAAGTCCCAGGGCTCGGAGTTCAACCATGCGGCGTTGATCCTGCCCACCCAGCTTTCACCCGTGATTACCCGCGAGCTCATCTACACCGCCATCACCCGCGCGCGTCAGCGCTTGTCGCTCTATACCGACGAGCGTGTGCTGGTGCAGGCGATTGCCACCCGTACAGAACGGCGAAGCGGCCTGAGCGCGATATTTGAGTCCCTCTGAACGAGGTGAGAAAGAGAGGCCGGGTCGGCGCAACGCCACCCGGCGAAGGATCTGTTATCCCAGGTCGGCAATCAGCACCTTTGAGCGGCGTTGATAGTTGTACATCTCTTTTTTACTTTCAGGCAGCAAATCAATATCCACAGGCGTAAATCCGCGCTCCTGGAACCAGTGAATACTGCGCGTGGTCAAAACGAACAGCTTGCTCAGGCCCATCTGGCGCGCCTGAGCCGCCACGCGCTCAAGCAGCATCTCGCCGCGTGAAGAGCTGCGGTAGTCTGGATGGACGGCAACGCAGGCCATTTCGCCGATCTTCTCCTCCGGGAACGGATAGAGCGCGGCGCAGGCGATGGTCAGATTATCGCGCTGGATAATCGTAAATTTATCGATCTCCATTTCCAGCTGTTCGCGGGAACGGCGTACCAGGATCCCTTGCTGCTCCAGTGGGCGAATTAACTCCAGAATACCGCCGATATCGTTAATGGTGGCGCGGCGGATCTGCTCCGCACTCTCCATTACAATCTGGGTGCCGATACCGTCGCGGGAGAACAGCTCCTGCAGAAGAGCACCGTCTTCCTGATAGCTGATCAGGTGGCTGCGACGCACGCCGCTGCGGCAGGCTTTCACAGCACCGCGCAGGAACCGGACGGTACCAGAGTAGTAATCTCCCTCGGCTTCCAGCGCTTCCACGCGGGCCTGGGCCTCATTCGGGAAGAGCTCTGGCACGATCACCCCTTCTTCGTTCACGACGCCCTGAGAGGAGCAAAACCCAATCATTTTCTCCGCCTTCAGTTTGATCGCCAGCTGGGTGGCAATCTCTTCTGAAGTGAGGTTAAAGCTCTCGCCGGTTACGGAAACGGCCACCGGCCCCATCAGCACAATGGCACCGCTGTCCAGTTGACGATGAATGGCTTCCTCATCAATACGACGAATGCGTCCGCTGTGGCAATAGTCTACCCCGTCGTCCACGCCAAGAGGCTGAGCGATGATGAAGTTACCGCTGACGACGTTGATATGCGCCCCCTGAAGCGGCGTGTTGTTCAGGCTCATGGACAGACGCGCGGTGATATCAAGCTGCAGCAGACCCGCTGCCTGTTTCACCAGCTCAAGGGTTTTGGCATCCGTAACGCGGGTATGCTTGTGATAAATCGGCTCGTGATGGTGTGCGGCCAGGTTCGCATCGATCTGCGGACGCGCACCATACACCACCACCAGGCGGATGCCGAGGCTGTGCAGCAGGCCAATGTCATTGACGATGCTGGAAAAGTTTTCATGCTCAATGGCTTCGCCGCCGAGCATGATGACAAACGTTTTTCCCCGATGGGCGTTGATATAGGGAACAGAATGGCGGAATCCCTGGACCAGTTCGGTTCTACGTTCCTTCACCATGGCACAACCCTTAATGAATGTTTATTCGTAATTTCTGTATTTTTATTCGATTGTGGCCGCATGTGCAAGCCTAAATTTTCTGCGACCCACAGAAAATAATAAGTAATCCGTGCGTTAACGTATGATTGTTTACCCTTTTATAGATGACAGTTTATGCGTCATTCGTTAAAGTTTTCGGTCAATTTTGATGTTTTGTCTGTCAATCAGATTTCTTGCTCGGGAGAAGCATGTCGGGATCCAATTCAGCAATAAGCCGCCGCCGTTTGTTAAAAGGGGCAGGGGCGATGTGGCTGCTCAGCGTCAGCCAGGTGGGTCTTGCCGCCACAAGTCAGGTGGTGGCGGTGCGCGTCTGGCCGTCGTCAACCTATACGCGTGTGACGGTGGAATCCAATCGGGTGCTGAAATATAAGCAATTTGCCCTGAGCAACCCTGAGCGTGTGGTGGTGGATCTCGAAGGCGTTAACCTGAACTCCGTTCTGAAGGGGATGGCGGCGCAGATCCGCGGTGACGATCCGTTTATCAAATCGGCGCGCGTTGGGCAGTTTGATCCGCAAACCGTGCGCATGGTATTTGAACTCAAGCAGAACGTGAAACCGCAGCTGTTCGCCCTTGCGCCTGTGGCATCGTTCAAAGAGCGTCTGGTGATGGATCTCTATCCGGCGAATGCAACGGACATTCAGGATCCGCTCCTGGCGTTACTGGAAGACTACAACCAGGGCAATCTGGAGAAACAGGTTCCGCCTGCGCAAAGTGGTCCGCAGCCCGGAAAAGCAGGGCGCGATCGCCCGATTGTGATCATGCTCGATCCTGGCCACGGCGGAGAAGACTCGGGTGCGGTAGGCAAATACCGGACGCGGGAAAAAGATGTGGTGTTGCAGATTGCCCGCCGTCTGAAGGCGTTAATCGATAGAGAGGGCAACATGCGCGCCTACATGACGCGTAATGAAGACGTCTTTATTCCGTTGAAAGTCCGCGTGGCAAAAGCCCAGAAGCAGCGGGCGGATCTCTTCGTCTCTATCCATGCTGATGCTTTTACCAGCCGTCAGCCGAGTGGATCGTCAGTATTTGCGCTCTCCACCAAAGGGGCGACCAGTACCGCAGCCCGTTACCTCGCGGACACGCAGAACGCCTCGGATCTCATCGGTGGTGTGAGCAAAAGCGGCGACCGCTACGTCGATCACACCATGTTCGACATGGTGCAATCGCTGACCATTACCGACAGCCTGAAGTTTGGTAAAGCGGTACTGGGCAAGCTGGGGCGGGTCAATAAGCTGCATAAAAACAGCGTCGAGCAGGCCGGGTTTGCGGTGCTGAAGGCACCGGATATTCCGTCTATCCTGGTTGAAACGGCGTTTATCAGTAACGTGGAAGAGGAGCGTAAGCTCAAGACGGCCAAATTCCAGCAGGAAGTGGCTGAGTCGATTCTGGCAGGGATCCGGGCGTATTTCTCTGACGGGGCGACGCTGGCACGACGTGGATAGTGCTGAACGCCGGGTTAACCCCCGGCAAATTCACAAACGACAGATACAAAAAAACACCCTTAAGGGTGTTTATTGTTTTTAGAAGTATTGGTTGCGGGGGCCGGATTTGAACCGACGACCTTCGGGTTATGAGCCCGACGAGCTACCAGGCTGCTCCACCCCGCGGCACCGTACTGCTTTTACTTCATCAAATTTGATTGGTTGCGGGGGCCGGATTTGAACCGACGACCTTCGGGTTATGAGCCCGACGAGCTACCAGGCTGCTCCACCCCGCGTCACCGTACTGCTTATACTTCATCAAATTTTAATTGGTTGCGGGGGCCGGATTTGAACCGACGACCTTCGGGTTATGAGCCCGACGAGCTACCAGGCTGCTCCACCCCGCGTCCGTGGAAGCGCACTATACTCGGTTAGGTTTGTGATGCAACCCCTTTTTCACATAATTCATTAATTTTGTATGTAAATTGAACGACATTGAAACCTTTGGACTATTTTTTGCTCAGAATTTGCCAAAGGGCATGTGATTCCGTTTCATTAGAACAGTGGGTTTGTTATCTTCATCACGCGGAAATGGGCAACTTAAAGACGAGATATAATGAAAGGACGTTGGGCAAAGTATCTGATCACGGGCGCAATGGTAGCCATTCTTGCGGCCTGTTCTTCTAAACCGACCGATCGCGGTCAACAGTATAAAGACGGGAAGTTATCCCAGCCTTTCTCTTTAGTTAACCAGCCGGATGCTGTCGGCGCACCGATCAACGCTGGTGATTTCTCCGAGCAGGTTTACCAGATCCGCAATGCGTCGCCGCGCCTGTATGGTGCCCAGAGTAGCGTCTATAACGCGGTGCAGGACTGGCTGCGCGCGGGCGGCGATACGCGCAATATGCGTCAGTTTGGTATCGACGCCTGGCAGATGGAAGGGGCGGACAACTACGGCAACGTGCAGTTTACCGGCTATTACACCCCGGTTATCCAGGCGCGACATACGCGTCAGGGCGAATTCCAGTATCCTATTTATCGTATGCCGCCAAAACGTGGTCGCCTGCCGTCCCGCGCAGAGATCTACGCCGGTGCGCTTAGCGAAAACTACGTCCTGGCTTACAGCAACTCCCTGATGGATAACTTCATCATGGACGTTCAGGGCAGCGGCTACATCGATTTTGGTGACGGTTCTCCGCTGAACTTCTTTAGCTACGCCGGTAAAAACGGCCATGCCTATCGCAGCATTGGTAAAGTGCTGATCGACCGTGGCGAAGTGAAAAAAGAAGATATGTCGATGCAGGCGATCCGCGAGTGGGGCGAAAAACACAGTGAAGCTGAGGTGCGCGAGCTGCTGGAGCAGAACCCGTCGTTCGTCTTCTTCAAACCGCAAAACTTTGCGCCGGTGAAAGGGGCGAGCGCCGTGCCGCTGATTGGCCGTGCGTCGGTAGCATCGGATCGTTCCATCATTCCTGCGGGCACCACGCTGCTGGCAGAAGTGCCGCTGCTGGATAATAACGGTAAATTTAACGGCCAGTACGAGCTACGTCTGATGGTGGCACTGGACGTTGGTGGCGCGATTAAAGGCCAGCACTTCGATATTTATCAGGGAATTGGTCCGGATGCCGGTCACCGGGCGGGCTGGTATAACCACTATGGCCGCGTATGGGTGCTGAAGACAGCGCCTGGCGCCGGAAACGTATTCAGCGGCTGATTGTGGTATTCTGAGCGGAATACGGATTACTGTTCAGGGTGAGGAAAAACCTCACCCTTTTTACATCTGAGGTTTTATGTCTGTGGTAATCAGCGACGCCTGGCGCCAGCGTTTTGGCGGTACGGCACGTCTCTATGGTGAAAAAGCCCTGCAGCTGTTTGCGGATGCGCATGTCTGCGTCGTGGGCATTGGTGGTGTGGGCTCGTGGGCTGCAGAAGCGCTGGCGAGAACCGGTATTGGCGCAATCACGCTGATTGATATGGATGACGTGTGCGTCACCAACACCAACCGTCAAATCCATGCCCTGCGTGACAACGTCGGCCTGGCAAAATCTGAGGTCATGGCAGAGCGTATCCGCCTGATCAACCCGGAATGTCGGGTCACGGTGATTGATGATTTTGTGACGGCGGATAATGTCGCAGACTATATGAGTAAGGGCTACAGCTACGTGATTGACGCGATCGATAGCGTGCGTCCAAAAGCGGCGCTTATTGCGTACTGTCGTCGTTACAAGGTGCCACTGGTGACCACCGGTGGCGCAGGCGGACAAATCGATCCCACACAGATCCAGGTGGCCGATCTGGCCAAAACCATTCAGGATCCGCTGGCGGCCAAGCTGCGTGAACGTCTGAAAAGCGATTTTAACGTGGTGAAAAACAGCAAGGGCAAGCTGGGCGTCGACTGTGTTTTCTCGACCGAAGCGCTGGTGTATCCGCAGGCGGACGGCTCGGTGTGTGCAATGAAAAGCACGGCGGAAGGGCCAAAAAGGATGGATTGCGCCTCAGGATTTGGCGCGGCCACTATGGTGACCGCCTCTTTTGGCTTTGTGGCGGTGTCTCACGCACTGAAAAAGATGATGGCGAAGGCGGAACGTCAGGCCTGAGCCTGACGGGCGGCGTCCTGCACCGCTTCGCTAAGGGCGACCAGGCCCTGACCGCGTGAGGCGCTCAGCTGCGCGCGCAGCCCTAACTCATCGAACAGAGCCAGCGGCGAGTGCGCCAGTAGCGTCGCCGCGCTTTTCCCTTCGATGGCGGTTAATAGCACCGCCAGCAGACCGCGAACGATACGTCCTTCGCTGTCGCCAAAGAAATGCAGTTTCTCACCGGATACGCTGAACCCAAGCCAGACGCGGTTTTCACAGCCCGCGATCTCTTTTGCCTGCGCTTTGAGATCGTCAGAAAGGGCCGGAAGCTGCTTACCCAGCAGGATCAGTTGACGATATTTATCTTCCCATTGTGTGAGCGGCGCGAAGGTCTGTTTTAACGTTTCTTCTGTGATCACTGTGCCAAACGGATGTCCGGCTAAAGCTGAGCTAGTCATTAATCCACCAGGAGTTCAAGGGCGCGGTCAACCGCGGAAATCAGCGCGTCGACATCGCTTTGGGTATTGTAAGGTGCAAACGAGGCGCGCAGTGTACCACTCACGCCAAGCGCTGCCAGCAGCGGCTGGGCACAGTGCTGCCCGGCACGCAGCGCAATGCCATATCCTGCCAGCAGGGTCACCATGTCGCTATGGTGTACGCCCGCAAAATCAAAGGCTAACAGGCTTGAATCCTGCACGCGGAACGAACGGAAGCCAGGGCGTTTTTTAAGCTCCTCTTCAGCAAGCGTCGCCAGACCCCGGCTCCAGCTCTCCGCCTGGACAATGTCCGTTTCGGCGTGCCATTCGAGCGCGGCGCTCAGGCCAATGACGCCCGCCACGTTTGGCGTACCCGCTTCCAGCCTGTAAGGGACGTCCTGGGTTTTAAAGCCCTCGAAAGAGACTTCCGCGATCATCTTGCCGCCACCGAGCCACGGCGTCATTTTTGCCAGCAGCTCAGGCTTACCGTACAGCGCCCCGATACCGGTTGGTCCGTAGAGCTTATGCCCTGAGAAGGCATAAAAATCGATATCCAGTTTTTGCACATCGGCCGGGAAATGGACCACGCCCTGCGCGCCGTCAACCATCACTATGATGCCGTTGGCATGCGCGATGCGGATAGCCTGCGCCAAATCCGGGCAGCCACCGGTGACGTTCGACATCTGTCCAAGCGCCAGAATGCGGCTGCGCGGTGTAATCACCTCCGATAACTGTACTACGTCCGGCAGGTAATCTGTCCCCAGCGGGAGCTTCACCACCCGTGCCCCTGTTTGCTCTGCCACCATCAGCCATGGGACCAGGTTGGCGTGATGTTCCGCTTCACTGACGATGATCTCGTCTCCGGGCTGAAGCAGTGGGCGGGCATAACACTGGGCCACCATGTTTATGGCTTCGGTGGTACCCCGCGTCCAGACGATGTTTTTCCCGCTTTCGGCATTGATCAGACGAGCAACCTGATTGCGTGCGGCTTCGTAGCGCGCGGTTAAGCGCTGGGCCTCGGCAAACTGGCTACGATGTACATTGCCTGCGCTCAGGCTATAAAACTGCTGCGTTGCCTCAATAACCGCCTGCGGCTTTAAGGCTGTGGCAGCGCTATCGAGATAAATACCGGCATCGGCCAGCGCCGGAAACTGTGCGCGAAACTGCGCAGGGCTGAAAGCGTTCATGGAATTCCTCATTGCATTACTGAGATCGTCGCGCAATTTCAGCGGCAGGGCAAGGAGGTTGATATCTATCAGAATTGTCTGCTTATCCCAACGCCCCTGAAAAAGCAGGTTATGCTAAATAGTGTTAGGCGGATGTTTTAGCCTGTTATAAATCGAGGTTTGAATAGCATTAATTGCTAAAGGAGAAGAATCATGAATAAGACAGCTGCAATCATTTCTGCCTGTGCGTTTACTTTTGCCCTGAGCGCCTGTTCTGGTAACAACTACGTCATGCACACTAACGATGGTCGTTCCATTGTTTCGGAAGGGAAACCGACAACCGATAACGATACCGGGATGATTTCATACAAAGATGCTAACGGGAACAAGCAGCAGATCAACCGCACGGACGTGAAAGAGATGAAAGAGATCGAGCATTAACAGATCGCTAAGCAAAAAAAAGCACCGCAAATTGGCGGTGCTACATTAATCACTATGGACAGACAGGGTAAATGTACAGGAAGTGAAAAATTGGTAGCGTTGCTACCGTGGTCTGAATCGCAGACCAATTGCAAACACAACAACACAACATCACAACCGTAAGCCAAAAGCTCTTCAGAACACGCATTCCAAAAAAAGCTTCTCGTTCCGGCTCAGGAAGTGCCGCCACTATAGGTATTTGCTGGTAGTTCCTCAACGGACAAATTATAATGGCTCAGATAAAAAAAACTAATAGGTTAAACGTTGTTTCCTGTTTGTTAAATCTCGTTAACATCTAAGCCAGATAACCATGTCCAAGCGATTGCCACCCCTAAATGCATTACGTGTTTTTGATGCAGCAGCACGTCATCTAAGCTTCACCCGCGCAGCAGATGAGCTTTTTGTGACACAGGCCGCAGTAAGTCACCAAATCAAGTCCCTGGAGGATTTTCTGGGCCTCAAGCTGTTTCGCCGACGCAACCGTTCGCTGTTGCTGACGGAAGAGGGGCAGAGCTATTTTCAGGATATTAAAGAGATTTTTTCCCAGCTCACGGAAGCCACGCGCAAGCTGCAGGCCAGGAGTGCAAAAGGCGCACTGACGGTCAGTTTATTGCCCAGTTTTGCCATTCAGTGGCTGGTGCCCAGACTCTCAAGCTTTAACTCAGCTTATCCGGGAATTGATGTCAGGATCCAGGCGGTGGATCGTCAGGAAGACAAACTGGCGGACGATGTGGACGTTGCCATTTTTTATGGGCGTGGTAACTGGCCGGGCTTGCGTGTCGAGAAATTATACGCAGAATATCTGCTGCCAGTCTGTTCACCGCTGCTTTTGACAGGCGATAAAGCGTTAAAAACGCCCGCCGATCTGGCACAACATACGCTGTTACACGATGCTTCTCGCCGCGACTGGCAAACTTATACCCGTCAATTAGGTCTTAATCATATAAACGTGCAGCAGGGCCCCATCTTTAGCCACAGTGCGATGGTGCTACAGGCTGCCATTCACGGACAGGGCATTGCGTTGGCGAACAACGTCATGGCGCAGTCCGAAATTGAGGCCGGCCGTCTGGTTTGCCCTTTTAATGATGTACTGGTCAGCAAGAATGCGTTTTATCTGGTTTGTCATGACAGTCAGGCAGAACTGGGTAAAATAGCCGCTTTCCGGCAGTGGATACTGGCGAAAGCGGCGAGCGAGCAAGAAAAATTCCGCTTCAGGTATGAACAATAACTTTTGTGTGCCGGGCACGCATTACTTTAGGACTGAAACATGACCAGCCGATTCATGCTGATTTTTGCCGCGGTGAGTGGCTTTATTTTTGTTGCACTGGGCGCGTTTGGCGCACATGTCTTAAGCAAGTCTTTGGGTGTGGTGGAGATGGGCTGGATCCAGACCGGCCTTGAATACCAGGCGTTCCATACGCTGGCTATTTTTGGGCTGGCGGTAGCGATGCAGCGCCGCATCAGCATCTGGTTTTACTGGAGCAGCGTTTTCCTGGCGCTGGGTACGGTGCTGTTCAGCGGCAGCCTTTACTGCCTTGCGCTCTCGCATTTGCGCCTGTGGGCGTTTGTTACACCTGTCGGCGGCGTCAGCTTCCTGGCAGGGTGGGTATTAATGTTTATCGGAGCTATCCGTCTGAAACGCAAGGGCGTTGTTCATGAATAAGGTTGTTTTATATTGTCGCCCGGGGTTTGAGAAAGAGTGCGCCGCGGAAATTACGGATAAAGCGGCGAAGCGAGAAGTCTTCGGTTTCGCGCGCGTTAAGGATAATGCGGGCTATGTGGTGTTCGAATGCTACCAGCCTGACGATGCGGATAAGCTGGCACGCGAGCTGCCGTTCAGTTCACTGATCTTTGCGCGCCAGATGTTTGTCGCGGGTGAGTTGCTGAAAGATCTCCCGCCAGAAGATCGCATCACCCCGATTGTGGGCATGCTGCAGGGCGTGGTCGAGAAGGGGGGCGATTTGCGCGTTGAAGTGGCCGACACCAACGAAAGCAAAGAGCTGATGAAGTTCTGCCGTAAGTTCACCGTACCGCTGCGCGCGGCGCTGCGTGATGCCGGCGTGCTGACAAACTACGAAACGCCAAAACGTCCGGTCGTGCATATCTTCTTTATTGCCCCGGGCTGCTGCTACGCCGGTTACTCTTATACCAACAACAACTCTCCGTTCTTTATGGGGATCCCACGCCTGAAGTTCCCGGCTGATGCGCCGAGCCGTTCAACCCTGAAGCTGGAAGAGGCGTTTCACGTCTTTATTCCGGCGGATGAGTGGGATGAGCGTCTGGCCAACGGCATGTACGCGGTCGATCTCGGTGCGTGTCCCGGTGGCTGGACCTATCAGCTGGTGAAACGCAACATGTGGGTGTCGTCTGTTGATAACGGCCCGATGGCGCAAAGCCTGATGGACACCGGGCAGGTCACCTGGCTGCGTGAAGACGGTTTCCGCTATCGTCCAACCCGCAATAACATCTCCTGGATGGTATGCGATATGGTGGAAAAACCAGCGAAAGTGGCGGCACTGATGGCCTCCTGGCTGGTGAACGGCTGGTGCCGTGAGACAATTTTTAACCTCAAGCTGCCAATGAAAAAGCGCTATGAGGAGGTCTCTCAGAACCTGGCCTATATTCAGCAGCAACTGGATGAACACGGCATTAACGTGGAGATCCAGGCGCGTCAGCTGTATCACGATCGCGAAGAGGTGACGGTGCATATTCGTCGCTGGTGGGCGGCCGTGGGCGGGCGTCGCGACGAGCGATAGGCCCCTCACCCTAACCCTCTCCTCAACGGGGAGAGTGGACGCTTAACGCTCTAATCTCAACTGCTGCAAATTCCCGTCCAGCTGTAAGTCCGTCTGTAACGTCGCCACATCCCGGCAGATAAAGGCCATTTCTTTATGGG
Source organism: Enterobacter cloacae complex sp. IR5384 (assembly GCF_049237265.1). Taxonomy (NCBI): domain Bacteria; kingdom Pseudomonadati; phylum Pseudomonadota; class Gammaproteobacteria; order Enterobacterales; family Enterobacteriaceae; genus Enterobacter; species Enterobacter cloacae complex sp. IR5384. The sequence continues at coordinate 66,436 of NZ_JBMKHJ010000014.1, forward strand.
CCTCCAGCTTCTTACGCCATTTTTCCGGAACTTCGTCGAGCCGGGCGTAGATCCCTTCCAGGTTCTGAAAATCCGTCAGCAACTGTGCGGCGCTTTTAGGCCCAATACCGGCAACGCCCGGCACCTTAGAGCTGCTGATCCCCGCCAGCCCCCAGTAGTCAGGAAGTTGCTCAGGCGAGACGCCAAATTCACTGGCAATAAACGGGGCGTCGAGCCAGCGTTTCTGGAAGTAATCACGAATGCGGATAGTGGGTGAGAGCAGCTGGCAGTAGCCTTTATCCGTCGACACAATGGTTGCCTGATGCCCGGCGCTGGCCACTTTGACCGCAAGCGTCGCCGCGAGATCGTCCGCTTCATTGCCCTGTGCGCCCCAGCAGGGCACGCCGCGCTTTTCGAATGCCGAGCGAATCATCGGCATTTCTGCATGCAAATCGTCCGGCATGGGGGCCCGTCCGGCTTTATAGTCCGGCAAACGCTGATGTCGCCAGCCGGAATTACGCGCCTCGTCATCAAATACGGCCACGACATGCGTCGGTTCGCTGTGGCGAATAAGTTGCTCCAGCGCGTGCAAACAGGTGTCCTTACAGGGCGTGCCTTGCACTGCATGGATCCGGCGAATCAGGTTGAGCGCGTCGACGATAAGCAAATGAACAGCCACAGATAATCTCCCTTCTGTCTCATGAAGGAAGGGTAACACTGTCAGCGGTATGAAACTATGTGCGGCGGGGAAAACAGGAAGAAGCCTCGCAAAACGAGGCTTCCTGAGAGGCTTAATCGCAGGTCACGATCTTCATTGCCAGACCACCGCGAGAGGTTTCACGGTATTTGGCGTTCATATCTTTACCGGTTTCGTACATGGTTTCGATAACCTTATCGAGGCAGACGCGTGGCTCGCTGGTGCGGCGCAGCGCCATACGTGCGGCGTTCACTGCCTTCACGGAGGCGATCGCGTTACGTTCGATACACGGCACCTGAACCTGTCCGGCAACCGGGTCACAGGTCAGCCCCAGGTTATGCTCCATGCCGATTTCGGCGGCGATGCAAACCTGCGCCGGGCTTGCGCCTAACAGCTCTGCCAGACCCGCAGCGGCCATGGAACAGGCCACGCCCACTTCACCCTGACAGCCCACTTCCGCGCCGGAAATGGAGGCGTTCATCTTATACAGAGAACCAATCGCACTGGCGACCAGCAGGTAGCGCGCCAGCGAGTTGGCGTTCACTTCACGGATAAACTTGTCGTAGTACGCCAGTACGGCCGGAACGATACCGCAGGCGCCGTTGGTTGGCGCCGTGACCACGCGGCCCCCTGCGGCGTTCTCTTCGTTCACCGCCAGGGCGAACATGTTGATCCAGTCTACGACGGCCATTGGGTCGGTGGTCGTTTTATCGGTGCTCACCAGCATACGGCGCAGCGCGGCCGCACGACGCGGTACGCGAAGCTTACCGGGCAGAACGCCTTCGGTGGTGATCCCGCGTTCAATCCCGCCGCGCATCACCTCCCAGACGTTAGCAAAGTGCTGTTCCAGCTCCGCTTTGCTGTGCAGGGCCAGCTCGTTTTTCATCATCAGACCGGAGAGGGAAAGCCCCGTCTCCTGACAGTGACGCTGGAGATCGGCCGCAGTTTTGTACGGATACGGCACGTCGACAGAAGAGGTGCTGGTTTGACCAAAGTGGTCTTCGTCGACGATAAACCCGCCGCCGATAGAGTAATAGGTCTGGCTGTAAACCGCGGTGTCGCCGGCCAGCGCGGTAATGCGCATGCCGTTTTCGTGCAGCGACAGGTTGTCCGCATGGAAATTCATGCAATGGTCAACCGGGAATTCCACTTCGTGTTCGCCGTTTGCCAGCAGCAGGCGACCGTGGGTGTTTACGTCCTGGATGAAGCCAGGGATCGCATCAATATCAACGGTATCCGGCAGGTTTCCCGCCAGGCCCATGATAATGGCGATATCGGTATGGTGGCCTTTCCCGGTCAGGGAAAGCGAGCCGTACACATCGACAACCACGCGGGTGATGTCGTGCAAGATGCCGCGTGCAATCAAGTCATCCGTGAACTGCTTACCGGCTTTCATTGGTCCGACAGTGTGAGAGCTGGAAGGACCAATACCGATTTTGAAGATATCGAATACGCTAATCATGATGCGTCAATTGCTTTCAGTCAGAGAGGAAGGAGTGCGCCGTCCGGGGACGGCGCGGGTGATAATCAGAACATGGTGTACAGGGAGTAGAAGATCGCAGAGATAGCGATAAGCCCCATGATAACCACAAAGATGTTGCTCACATGACCGCTGTACTTACGCATAGCAGGGACTTTCTGAATTGCGTACATCGGCATCAGGAACAAAATCATCGCGATAACCGGACCGCCCAGGGTTTCAATCATGCCCAGGATGCTTGGGTTCAGCGTAGCAACGGCCCAGGTGGTAAGCAGCATGAACAGTGCAGTGATTTTGTTCAGCTTGCTGATTTCAATGCTCTTGCCTTTACCGCGCAGAGATTTGATCACCATACCGTTAAAACCTTCACGTGCGCCCAGGTAGTGGCCGAGGAAGGATTTGGTGATGGCGATAATGGCGATGATCGGTGCCATCCACGCAATAATCGGTGCGTTAAAGTGGTTCGCCAGGTAAGACAGAATGGAGATGTTCTGCTCTTTCGCTGCTGCCAGGTCCGCCGGGGAGAGGCTCAGTACGCAGCTGAAGACGAAGAACATTACGGTCAGCACCATCATGATGTGTGCACGTGCCAGGATGCTGGAGCACTTCTTCTCTGCGCCTGCGCCGTACTCTTCACGCTTCGCCACGGCGAAGGAAGAGATGATCGGGGAGTGGTTAAAGGAGAAGACCATTACCGGAATCGCCAGCCACAGGGTCATCATCAGGCCGTTACCGGTTGCAGATGCGCTGCTCAGGGAGAGGGTTTCCAGCGCCGCACCGTTCCACTGTGGGATCAGGTAGCAGGCCAGCACCATCAGTGCGGCAACAAACGGGAACACCAGGACGCTCATCGCTTTAACGATCATCTGCTCGCCGAAGCGCACGATGGTCATCATACCGACGATCAGGATCAGGGACAGAATGGCACGCGGTGGCGGCGTCATCTGCAGCTGGTGCGTCATGAAGCTTTCAACGGTGTTGGTGATCGCCACGCTGTAAACCAGCAGAATCGGGTAAATGGCGAAGAAGTAGAGCAGGGTAATCAGTTTCCCTGCGCCAACGCCGAAATGCTCTTCAACCACTTCAGTGATGTCTTCGCCCGGGTTTTTACCGGACAGCACGAAGCGGGTCAGACCGCGGTGTGCGAAGAAGGTCATCGGGAACGCGATGATGGCCATAATGATCAGCGGGATCAGACCGCCGACGCCTGCGTTGATAGGAAGGAACAGTACACCAGCGCCGATTGCTGTGCCGTAAAGGCCAAGCATCCACATGGTATCCGTTTTGCGCCAACCACTTCGGGATTCAATCGAAGCAACGGTGCTGGTTTGAGTGGTTTCCATCTGTATCTCCTGGAGGAAGCAAATTGTCAGGTTTGTAGTCAAATCCGATGAAAAAATGCCTGACGGTAATATGAAATTCGTTCAGTGACGGTTTTTTAATAATTTTCACCCGTAACTATTGGCGGGCGGAAAGATACATTCTACTTATGAATGTATCAGTGATCGCGATCTCAAATGCAATAATCCACTCATGATGTGGGTATATTTAGACCATTTCTCTGTTAAAAAAACATCAAAGAGAATTTACGGGCGCGAAGGCTACCATTAACAACATATGTCCGGAAAGAGCGGCCCCGAATATAGGTGTCTTGCGCTGTAAAGATGGTGGGTTTTAGGATTTTCTGATGAGTAATTTGCTTTAAAGCTGATAATTTATGGTTTTAAAATCCAGGTAATCGTTTGCGTTGGCGTGCAGTTTATAAATTCTATAAGCGATAACTATGAATTGATGCGAAAAAAAGGCCGGGTAACGACAGAACGCGCCCCGGCCCTCAGAAGAACGATTAACGCCTTATGTGCAGATTTCGTAGCAAGGAATATAAGCCGAGCCCGGCAGCTTCATACGGTGTTGGGCGACAAAGCCCTGCAGCATGTCGTCCATGCGGCGCATCATCTCCGGGTCACCGTGGATCTTATACGGGCCAAACTGCTCAATGGCGCGGATCCCCACCTCTTTCACGTTACCCGCCACAATGCCCGAGAAGGCGCGTCGCAGGTCGGCGGCCAGCACTTCTACCGGCTGGTCAGGATAGAGTTTCAGGTTCGCCATATTCTCATGCGAAGGCTCGAACGGGATCTGCAGATCCGGCGCAATACGGATTGACCAGTTAAAGCTGTAGGCATCACCGGTATCACGACGGTTCTCTTTCACCAGCGGCATCGCTTTTTTCATCTGACGCGCCACTTCTGCCGCATCGTCAATGATAATGCGATAGTGACGACGCGCGGCTTCACCCAGCGTATGCACGATAAACTCGTCCAGCACGCGGAAGTAGTCAGCACTCTCTTTCGGCCCGGTCAGGATCAGCGGCAGAACCTGATCTTTGTTGGCCGGGTTCATCAGGATCCCCAGCAGATAGAGCAGCTCCTCTGCCGTACCCACGCCGCCGGGGAAGATGATGATGCCGTGAGCGATACGGACAAACGCTTCCAGGCGCTTTTCGATATCCGGCATGATAATCAGCTCGTTGACCAGCGGGTTAGGTGGCTCAGCGGCGATGATCGACGGCTCGGTCATGCCGATAAAGCGCCCCTCTTTATAACGCTGCTGGGCATGACCCACGGCGGCACCTTTCATTGGCGCTTCCATCGCGCCTGGGCCACAGCCGGTGCAGATATTCAGCTCACGCAGACCGAGCTGGGTACCCACCCGACGGGCGTACAGATATTCGGTTTCGTTAATGGAGTGACCGCCCCAGCAGACGACCATATTCGGTGCTTCGCCAACGTGCAGGGCACGGGCGTTACGCAGAATAGAAAACACCAGGTTGGTGATATGAACCGAGCTTTCCAGGTCAAGATGCTGGAAACGGCCCGCGTTGTGGATCTGCCCGTTAACAAACAGGATGTCACGCAGCACGGCAAACAGGTTGGCCTGCAGGGAACGAATAATCCGCCCGTCGACGAAGGCCTCTTCCGGCGGGTTGATCACTTCAAGTTTCACGCCGCGCTCACGGCGCAGCACGTTGATATCAAAGCTTTCGAAGCGGGATAACAGTTCTTTACTGTTGTCTGTCAGGCTTCCGGAGTTCAGTACGGCAAGTGAACAGTTACGAAACAGTTGATAAAGATCGCTGCTGGCCGTGCGTTTAAGCATGTCCACTTCCAGCTGCGACAACATATCCATTGAGCCAAGCGGGCTAATATGTGTAATCAAGTGAGCTCCTTATGGGACGATTATCGTCATTCCCTGCTGATTACAATAGCCCTGCCGCGTGACGTTTCACAACCTAAAGCGCTGCATTACCCGCGCATATTGTGAAAATATTTATATTACTGACGCACGAGTCGGCCCGTCGCAGGCACAAAATCGGTATTGGTGCGCCACGGGTTAATGTCCAGCCCGCCACGACGGGTGTAGCGCGCGTACACGCTCAGCGTTTCTGGCTGGCAGAAGCGCTGAATATCGCTGAAGATGCGCTCCACGCACTGCTCGTGGAATTCGTTGTGATGGCGGAACGACACCAGATAGCGCAGCAGCTTTTCCCGGTCAATTTTGGGGCCGCGATACTGGATTTGCACAGAACCCCAGTCCGGCTGGTGGGTGATCAGGCAGTTGGACTTCAGCAGATGGCTGACCAGCGTCTCTTCCACGATCTTCCCGCTTGCCGCATTTTCCAGGTACCCGGCGCTGAACTCGTAGTTATCCACCTCGATATCCTGATCGTCGATGCAGGTGCCGTTAAAATGGGCGACAGGTTGGCCTTCCAGTTCATTCAGGCGATACAGGGCAACGGTCACGTTGCCCTGGGCACAGGCGCGTAAATCACGCTCCAGCGTGTGCTGAACCTCTTCCAGGCTGGTGAATTTGGTCTGATTAAAACTGTTGAGATACAGCTTGAAGCTTTTGGATTCCACCAGGTTAAGGGTGGCATGCTCCAGCTCAACCTGGCCTACCGCCACCTGCGGCAGACCGCGAGCATTCAGCCAGGAGAGCTCATACAGCGTCCAGATATCACCGCCGACAAACGGCAGCGCGTCTGCACGCAGCCCTAAAGGATCGCGGTTAAGGCTGCGCGGAACGCCCTGCAGCAGGCTGGCATCGTAGGTGTCGCGGTAATCGGTCGATTTACCCAGCGTTAAGCCACTTAACGCCTGATGATTTTCGTAAGACATGTTTCATAGTCACTTTACAGGTACACTTAGGGCTGAGTTTATCCTGTCTTACCAGAAGAGAGAAATCGGTGGATATCGAAACTGCAAATGCCCTTAAGACCTTCACTACCCGTTACTGCGACGCATGGCATGACACCCAGGGCACCTGGCCGCAAAGTGCTGATCTCTATGGTGTGCCTTCGCCCTGCATTATCTCTTCGGTGGACGACTACGTTATCTGGCAGCCGCAGCCCTGGTCTGTCGAGGAGAATGTAAATGCGGTTGAACGGGCAATGGACATTGTGGTACAACCAGCGGTTCACGTGTTCTACACCACGCAGTTTGCAGGGGATATGCCTGCCCGCTTTGGTGAGATAACGCTGACGCTGTTGCAGACCTGGAGCGAAGACGATCTGCAGCGTGTTCAGGAAAACCTGATTGGTCATCTGGTCACGCAAAAACGCCTTAAGCTTTCTCCGACACTCTTTATTGCCACGCTGGACAGTGAACTGGATGTTATTTCCGTCTGCAACCTGTCTGGTGAAGTAATCAAAGAGACAATCGGCACCCGCAATCGCGAGACCCTCGCCCCCTCACTTGCGGATTTCCTTACCCGACTTGAGCCGCTTCTGTAATCCATCATGCTACAGCGCGTGTGAGAGATCTCTTACACGGTTTGTGAGAGATCGCCGCAACGATCAGTATTACCTTACGTAATTAAGAAAAATATTATGATAATTATCAAAGGATTAATAAAATTCTGATGCAGCAAACCCGCTTTTCAGAGGCTGACAACGCTTACAGGGTGGGTTGTAAGACGAAGCGGAATAGCGGATTCTATCTCTGTCGACAGGACGCCGACACGAGAAACGAACATCAGGATGATGGCGCTTCTCACACAGGACACGTCAGGATGGCGCTGCAGGAAGGCTTCAGGATGAAGCAAAGGATCACGCAGGACGCGTAAGGGACACCTCCAGGAAGGAGAACGAGAACCGCTCAGGATGATCGGTGGGTCAGGATGGCCAGGACGTTTCAGGATGAAACAGACACATCAGGACGATGTGTGCAGGATGCAAACAGTTTACGGATGAACAGGCCTTCGGGCTTCAGGAAAAGTTGTCACGGAAGAGCAGGGAGCATAAATTGTAGCTGGAATGCTGCGAAACGAACCGGGAGCACTGTTTTTACAGTGCTCCCTTTTTTTATTTCTGTTGCCTGCAATGCTATGCTGCGCGCCGTTCATTTTTTCAGTTGAGGTTACTATGACGCAACACGATAGCGTTCGTGCCCGGTTGCACGCCATCGAAGCTCTTTTGCGCCAACATCAGCTGTGGCAGGAGACCGCGCCGCAGCCAGAGGCGTTCGCAAGTACCCAGCCGTTCTGCCTGGATACGCTGGCACCGTTTGAGTGGCTCCAGTGGGTGTTAATTCCCCGTATGCATGCGCTGCTGGAGGGGGGACATCCGCTGCCGCAGGCGTTTGCGGTCTCGCCTTACTATGAAATGGCGCTGGAGGCCACCCACCCGGCGCGTGCTGTCATGCTGGCTGAGCTGGAAAAGCTGGATGCGCTGTTTGCCGGTGATGACGCATGACGCTTGAGATCCTCTATCAGGATGAGTGGCTGGTGGCAGTGAACAAACCGTCGGGATGGCTGGTGCACCGCAGCTGGCTGGATCGTGACGAGAAGGTGGTTGTGATGCAGACCGTGCGCGACCAGATTGGTCAGCATGTGTTTACCGCCCATCGCCTGGACAGACCCACCTCCGGTGTACTGCTGATGGGATTGTCCAGCGAAGCGGGTCGTCTGCTGGCGCAGCAGTTTGAGCAGCATCAGATCCAGAAACGCTACCACGCGATCGTGCGTGGCTGGCTGACAGAAGCCGCCACGCTTGACTATCCTCTGGTGGAAGAGCTGGACAAAATCGCCGATAAATTTGCCCGTGATGACAAAGGTCCGCAACCTGCGGTAACTGAGTATCGCGGTATGGCGACGACTGAAATGCCGGTGGCAACCAGCAAATTTCCCACCACTCGCTACAGCCTGGTTGAGCTTTTGCCCAAAACCGGGCGTAAACACCAGCTCCGCCGACACCTGAAGCATTTGCGACATCCGATTATCGGCGACAGCAAGCATGGCGATCTGCGCCAGAACCGCAGTGCGGCTGAACATTTTGGTTGCGATCGTCTGATGCTGCACGCAAGCGAACTGAGCCTGACGCATCCGTTTACCGGCAAACCTCTGACGATCCATGCGGGTCTCGATGATGTCTGGATGCAGGCGCTGTCACAGTTTGGCTGGCTGGGGCAACTCCCCAAAAATGAAAGGGTTGAGTTTGTACCGGGCAACGTTCAGGATGAACGGCAAGCGCAATAATTTAGGGAACATATCATGGCTGAAGTAGGCATTTTTGTCGGCACAATGTACGGCAACTCGCTGCTGGTTGCGGAAGAGGCGGAAGCGATACTCACAAGCCAGGGTCATAAAGCCACGGTTTATGAAGACCCGGAACTGGCAGACTGGGAAAAGTATAAAGATAAATACATTCTGGTGGTCACCTCCACCACCGGGCAGGGCGATCTGCCGGACAGCATCGTGCCGCTTTTCCAGGGCATTAAAGATATTGGCTACCAGCCGGACGTTCACTACGGCATCATCGCCCTGGGCGACAGATCTTACGCCAATTTCTGCGGCGGCGGCAAGCAGTTCGACGCACTCCTGCAGGAACAGAGCGCCCAGCGCGTGGGCGACATGCTGCTGATTGACGCCGGAGAACACCCGGAACCCGAAAGCGAATCAAACCCGTGGGTTGAGAACTGGGCCACACTGCTTAAATAACATCCTGCCCGGCGGCGCTTCGCTTGCGCGGGCATGTGGGTTTTCCTGGCCGGGTCAGGCGTTGCCGTCACCCGGCGATAACTTCCGCACCAAACGCCAATTCCGTGAACCATCTTCCATTCTTTTAGGCTTTTGCCACAAACAACCTTTCTCATTCCCCTTAATGTTGTGTTTTTGCACGGTGAGAGAACGTGTCACTCCTTCATATACTTTCCCGGTCACAATAAAACGGCTTCAGGCCGTACCAAAACGACAAACACAAATCTCATTCTGATTACCCTACCGGTGCTGTACAGAGTGAACCAGGCGAAAGCTATGTTTCAGGAGTGCAACAATGAGTACATTAAGCCACGCGGCGAGCAGTGCGGAGAAGCGCACTAACGCTCGCTACTGGATAGTGGTGATGCTGTTTATCGTCACGTCCTTTAACTATGGTGACCGCGCCACGCTGTCGATTGCCGGCTCTGAAATGGCAAAAGACATTGGGCTTGATCCGGTTGGCATGGGGTATGTTTTCTCCGCATTTTCATGGGCCTATGTTATTGGTCAGATCCCGGGTGGCTGGCTGCTCGATCGTTTTGGATCCAAGCGCGTCTACTTCTGGTCCATCTTTATCTGGTCGATGTTTACCCTGTTGCAGGGCTTCGTCGATATCTTCAGCGGCTTCGGTATTATCGTCGCGCTCTTTACTCTCCGCTTCCTGGTGGGGTTAGCAGAAGCGCCATCCTTCCCGGGTAATAGCCGCATCGTGGCCGCCTGGTTCCCGGCGCAAGAGAGGGGAACGGCGGTGGCGATTTTTAACTCTGCACAGTATTTCGCGACGGTGATCTTTGCGCCAATCATGGGCTGGCTGACGCATGAAGTGGGCTGGTCACACGTCTTCTTCTTCATGGGCGGATTGGGGATTTTCATCAGCTTTATCTGGCTGAAAGTGATCCACGAGCCGAACCAACATCCGGGCGTGAACAAGAAAGAGCTGGAGTACATTGCGGAAGGTGGGGCGCTGATCAACATGGATCAGAAAAGCCAAAAAGCAAAAGTTCCGTTGAGCCAGAAATGGGCGCAGATCAAGCAGCTTGTCGGTTCGCGCATGATGATTGGCATCTACCTGGGGCAGTACTGCATTAACGCCTTAACCTACTTCTTTATCACCTGGTTCCCGGTCTATCTGGTGCAGGCACGCGGTATGTCAATTCTGAAAGCGGGCTTTGTCGCCTCCGTACCGGCTATCTGCGGCTTTGTGGGGGGCGTACTGGGTGGGGTGATTTCCGACTGGCTGATGCGTCGTACCGGTTCGCTGAACATCGCCCGTAAAACGCCAATTGTGCTCGGCATGTTGCTTTCAATGACCATGGTGTTCTGTAACTACGTCAGCGCGGAGTGGATGATCATCGGCTTTATGGCGATGGCCTTCTTCGGGAAAGGGATTGGTGCGCTGGGCTGGGCAGTGATGGCGGATACCGCGCCAAAAGAGATCAGCGGCCTGAGCGGCGGTCTGTTTAACATGTTCGGCAACATCTCCGGGATTGTCACCCCGATTGCCATTGGCTACATCGTCGGGACCACGGGCTCATTCAACGGTGCGCTGATTTATGTGGGTGTGCACGCCCTGGTGGCGGTCCTGAGCTATCTGGTGCTGGTGGGTGATATCAAACGCATTGAACTCAAACCTGTAGCGGAGCGTGGCTGATGACAACACAATCGAGCCCGGTTATTACCGACATGAAGGTCATCCCGGTGGCCGGCCAGGACAGCATGCTGCTTAACATTGGCGGCGCGCATAACGCCTGGTTTACCCGCAATATCGTGGTGCTGACCGACAGCGCAGGGAACACTGGCGTTGGGGAATCGCCGGGTGGTGAGGTAATTTTCCAGACGCTGTCAGACGCCATTCCGCAGGTGGTCGGCCAGGAGGTCGCCCGTCTGAATAAAGTGGTCCAGCGTGTTCACAAAGGCAACCAGTCGGCGGACTTTGACACCTTCGGCAAAGGCGCCTGGACGTTTGAGCTGCGCGTCAATGCTGTCGCCGCGCTGGAGGCCGCCCTGCTCGATTTGCTCGGTAAGGCGCTGAACGTTCCGGTCTGTGAACTGCTGGGGCCGGGCAAACAGCGTGACGCGGTGACGGTACTCGGCTATCTGTTTTATGTTGGCGATCGGCAAAAAACCGATCTGCCTTATCTGGCGCACTCGCCGGGCCACCATGAGTGGTATCACCTGCGTCACCAGGAGGCGCTCTCCAGTGACGCGGTGGTTCGGCTGGCCGAGGCGGCACAGGACCGCTACGGTTTTAAAGACTTCAAACTCAAAGGCGGGGTATTACCCGGCGAGCAGGAGATTGAAACCGCGCGTGCGCTCAAGAAACGTTTTCCGGATGCCCGCATTACCGTTGACCCTAACGGTGCCTGGCTGCTGGATGAGGCTATCGCCCTGTGCAAAGGACTGGGGGATGTCCTGACCTACGCGGAAGATCCGGTTGGGGCTGAACAAGGCTTCTCGGGTCGCGAGGTGATGGCGGAATTCCGACGTGCCACCGGGCTACCGGTCGCTACGAACATGATCGCCACCAACTGGCGTGAAATGGGCCATGCGGTCATGCTGAATGCGGTCGATATTCCGCTGGCGGACCCGCACTTCTGGACGCTTTCAGGCGCCGTGCGTGTGGCGCAGCTGTGTGATGACTGGGGGCTCACCTGGGGTTGTCACTCCAATAACCATTTCGATATTTCGCTGGCGATGTTTACCCACGTTGGCGCGGCGGCACCGGGTCACCCAACCGCTATCGACACACACTGGATTTGGCAGGAGGGTGAGGCCCGTCTGACGAAAAATCCGCTGGAAATTAAAAACGGCACCATCGCGGTACCGGATGCGCCGGGATTGGGCGTGGAGCTTGACTGGGATCAGGTCCACAAGGCGCATGAAGCGTATAAAAAACTGCCGGGCGGCGCGCGTAATGATGCCGGGCCGATGCAGTACCTGATCCCAGGCTGGACATTTGACCGTAAGCGCCCTGTTTTTGGACGTCACTGATAAAAGGATTGCACCATGAGCACTTTTACCACCCCTGTTGTTACTTCCATGCAGATCATTCCGGTTGCCGGCCATGACAGCATGCTGATGAACCTGAGCGGCGCACATGCGCCGTTTTTCACCCGCAATATTGTCATTATTAAAGATAACGCCGGGCATACCGGCGTGGGGGAAATCCCGGGCGGTGAGAAGATCCGCAAAACGCTTGAAGACGCCATCCCGCTGGTGGTGGGAAAAACGCTGGGCGAATATAAAAACGTCTTAAATACCGTGCGGAATACCTTTGCCGATCGCGATGCGGGTGGCCGTGGGCTGCAAACGTTTGATCTGCGCACCACCATCCACGTGGTGACCGGCATCGAAGCCGCCATGCTGGACCTGTTAGGTCAACACCTGGGGGTTAACGTTGCTTCCCTGCTGGGTGAGGGGCAGCAACGCAGCGAAGTGGAGATGCTGGGCTATCTGTTCTTTGTTGGCGACCGCAACCTGACGCCGTTGCCATACCAGAGCCAGCCGGACGAGCAATGTGACTGGTACCGACTCCGCCACGATGAAGCGATGACGCCGGATGCGGTGGTGCGCCTGGCGGAGGCCGCGTACGAAAAATATGGTTTTAATGATTTCAAACTGAAGGGCGGCGTGCTGGCCGGGGAAGAAGAGGCCGAAGCTATCTCAGCCCTGGCTAAACGATTCCCGCAGGCGCGCGTCACGCTGGATCCGAACGGGGCCTGGTCGCTTGATGAGGCGATCGCCATCGGCAAGCAGCTGAAAGGCGTGCTGGCCTACGCGGAGGATCCGTGCGGGGCAGAACAAGGTTTCTCTGGCCGTGAAGTGATGGCGGAGTTCCGCCGCGCCACGGGCTTACCTACCGCGACCAACATGATCGCCACCGACTGGCGTCAGATGGGGCACACCTTGTCCCTGCAGTCTGTCGATATTCCGCTGGCGGACCCGCATTTCTGGACGATGCAGGGCTCGGTACGCGTGGCGCAGATGTGCCATGAGTTCGGTCTGACCTGGGGCTCGCACTCCAATAACCACTTCGATATCTCGCTGGCGATGTTCACCCACGTGGCCGCTGCCGCGCCGGGCACGATTACCGCGATCGACACCCACTGGATCTGGCAGGAAGGCAATCAGCGCCTGACGAAAGCGCCGTTTGAAATCAAAGGGGGGATGGTGCAGGTCCCGTCCACACCGGGTCTGGGCGTGGAACTGGATATGGATCAGGTGATGAAAGCCCATGAGCTGTACCAGAAACATGGGCTGGGTGCGCGCGATGACGCGATGGCGATGCAGTATCTGATCCCAGAGTGGACATTCGACAATAAACGTCCGTGCATGGTACGATAAACGCATTGGGACCGCTCCCATGAGCGGTTCTTTACGTGGTGTATGCTTAACGTAACGACTATGCGTAAGGATGGCTTATGAAAATTGTTATCGCACCGGACTCGTATAAGGAAAGTTTGAGTGCGCTTGAGGTTGCGACAGCGATAGAGCAGGGTTTTCGCGAGATCTTTCCTGAGGCGGTTTACGTCAAACTGCCGGTCGCGGACGGCGGTGAAGGCACCGTCGAAGCGATGATCGCGGCAACGCAGGGACGCATTGTGCATGTTCCGGTGACCGGCCCTCTGGGCCATCGCGTGGAAGGGTTTTACGGGATATCCGGCGACGAGAAGAGCGCCTTTATCGAAATGGCGGCGGCCAGTGGTCTTGAGCTGGTTGCACCTTCGCAGCGCGATCCTCTGAAAACGACCTCCTGGGGCACGGGTGAACTTATCCGTCACGCGCTGGATGCGGGCGTTAAGCATATCATCATCGGCATCGGTGGCAGCGCCACTAATGATGGCGGTGCAGGAATGGTGCAGGCGCTGGGGGCCAGGCTGCTGGACGACCGTGAACAGCCGCTGGGGCAGGGCGGAGGCGAGCTGGGCAAACTTGCCCGTATCGACCTGAGCGGGCTGGACAAGCGTCTGGCCGAGTGCCGCATAGAAGTGGCCTGCGATGTGACGAATCCGCTTACCGGTAAGCTGGGCGCATCCGCGGTTTTTGGCCCGCAAAAGGGGGCCACACCCGAGATGATCATTACTCTGGACAATGCGCTTGCGCACTATGCGCGGATCATTGCCCGGGATCTTGATATGGATGTGCTCAACCTGGCGGGCGGCGGCGCGGCAGGTGGAATGGGGGCGGCGCTGTATGCCTTCTGCGGTGCGCAGCTGCGCCAGGGCATTGAGATCGTCACCGATGCGCTACATCTGGCTGACCAGATTGCCGATGCGGATTTGGTGATAACGGGTGAAGGTCGCATCGACAGCCAGACGATCCACGGCAAAGTGCCGGTTGGGGTGGCGAAGGTAGCTAAACGCTTCAACAAGCCGGTTATCGGGATTGCAGGCAGTCTGACGGCGGACGTTGGCGTCGTGCACGATCACGGCATCGATGCGGTGTTTAGCGTGATTTACACCATCTGCTCGCTGGAAGATGCGCTGGAAAATGCCAGCGAGAACGTCAGGATGGCCGCAAGAAATATCGCGGCGGTACTGAAACTCGGGCAGGGGATGTAGTTCTCCCTTACCCAGTGGGAGAGGGGTGAGGGTGTAGGCCCGGTAAGCGTCGCGCCACCGGGCATTTACCTCAGTTTCCTAACACCTTCATCGCTTCCCGCGTCACGTTATCCATCTCATCCAGCAGCTCAAGGAACTCCGGTTCCAGTTCAGATTCTGGTGTCCCTGCGCGTAGCTGCTGCTCCAGCAGCTGGCAGAGGTTTTTCAGGCGGGGCACGCCGCTGTAACCACAGCTGCCGTGCAGCTTGTGGATAGCCTGCAGCAGCTCCTCCGGGTTTTCGCCCACCAGCTGTTCTTCTACCTTATTGCGAATTTCCGGCAGAAACGCGACCAGCATCTGTAGCATCTCGCGGGCTAAATCAGGTTTCCCCGCCGCCTGGCGTAACGCAAGCTGCCAGTCAAAAGTGGCGTTCTGATTCACGCTAATCTCAACTGGTTCTGCTGATAAGGTATACGTACCGCCGATATGCCCCGGCTTATAGCGCAGCAGCAGGTTATGCAGTTTCTCTTCGTCGATAGGTTTCGCCAGATAATCGTTCATTCCGGCGCCGAGCAGCTTCTCTTTCTGTCCGGCCATCGCATGTGCGGTCACGGCAATGACCGGCGTTTGCTGTTGATGAGGTAGCTGGCGGATGAGCTCGCAGGCGCGAATGCCATCCATACCCGGCATTTGAATATCCATCAGAATCAAATCGAACTGCATCTGTTTGGCCAGTTCAACCGCCTCAGCACCGCTGGTGCAGAGCTCAACATGCTGAACCTGATCCTCAAGCAGCACGCCAATCAGCTTCAGGTTTGCCGGGTTATCATCCACCGCCATCACGCTCATCGGCAGCCTCTGCTCGTCATTAACCAGTGCCACGGCATGCTCATTCAGGCGGCAGTAGGCCGTCAGAGCAGGCAACAAGCGTGTGGCGGTGAGCGGTTTAAGCAGACAGGCGGCCGCCCCGTCGTTTTTCAACTCTTCGGCATTGATTTGCGCATGGCACGGCAGCGCCAGCAGCAGGTAGTCGGTCATCGACGCGGCTTTCGCCAGCCGTTCCTGCTGCATGGTGAGCTCCCCGGTGAAGGTGACCGGGATCCCCATCAGCAGGATATCGTAATGCTCAACGGTAAGCGCAGAGAAGGTCGGGCTGTAGACCACCTCCAGCGGCGTGGTGCTTAAGATATCCAGCGTGCACTGGGCAGCGGCGGCGTTCGGCTCCACGTAAGCGAGGCGCTTGCCTTTCAGGCAATCCGTCACCGGGCCGTCCGTCAGCACGTTCGGGTTGAGATCCAGGTTGATATGGAACCAGAACGTCGACCCCCGGTTTGGCTGGCTGTGGAAAGAGATATCACCGCCCATTTCTTTAACCAGTTTTTGCGTGATAACCAGCCCCAGGCCCGTACCACCGTGACGCCGTGAAATACTCGCATCCGCCTGACGAAACGCCTGGAACAGACGGGATTGATCCCGTTCGGGAATGCCAATGCCGGTATCGCGGATCTGAACTTCAATCTGTACTTTGTTATTACTGATGGCACGTTTTTCCACCAGAATGTCGATGTTGCCGCTTTCGGTAAATTTGATGGCATTACCGACAAGATTGGTAATGACCTGCTGCAGGCGCAGCGGATCGCCGATGACGTTATCCGGCACGTCGTTTTTAATGTTCAGCGTCAGCTCAAGCCCTTTGTCGTGCGACGAATGCGCCAGCAGCGTAACCACCTCATCAAGCGTACTGCGCAGCGGGAACGGAATGCTCTCCAGAATCAGCTTGCCCGCTTCCAGCTTGGAGAAGTCCAGCACGTCATTAATGATCGCCAGCAGATTGTTAGCCGAACGTTCAATGGTGTGCAGGTGATCGCGCTGGGTGGGGTTAAGCTCGCTCTTCAGGGTCAGGCGGGTAAAGCCAATCACGCCATTGAGCGGCGTACGCAGCTCGTGTGACATATTGGCAAGGAACTCCGATTTAATTCGGGCTGCCTCCTGGGCACGCTTTTTCGCCAGATCCAGCTCGACGTTCTGAATCTCCATCTGCTCCAGCGTTTCGCGCAGATCCGAAGTGGCCTGATCCACGTTATGCTGCATCTCTTCGTGATAGGCCGCCAGCGACATCGCCATCGAGTTGATGCCGTTTTTCAGCATGTCCAGTTCGCCCAGCATAAACCCTTCCACGCGGCTATCGAGCTGGCCACGGCGAATGCGGTCAACGGTGTTGACCATATTGCGGATGGGCCCGGTCACATCGCGCATCAGTCGCCAGCCAAAGATAAGCGCAATGCCGATACAGAACAGCATCATCACGCCGGAGATAAAAATCTCTTTGTACTGCTGCAGTCGCACCGACTTGAGGTCCAGCTCCAGCGCCACATATCCGAGCATATTGCTGCTGGACTTGGCATCGGATTGCGCGGACTCATCCGGCGAATAACTTTCCGAAATTATCGGCGTGCGCAGGATCATAATATCGCCCCGTCGCATCACCGTGAGATGGCGCGGGAACGGCGAACCGTCAGGAATTTTTAACGCTGCCGGATCAAGATGAAAATTAGAGGTGACGAACAGCCGGTTATGCTCGTCATAGACGGAGATCGCACGCACAATATCCGAGTGGCGGCGATGCAACACACTGATTAACTGACCAATCGATTCGCGGTTTTGCAGATTCATCCCGTATTCGCTGGACACGGCCAGCGGTTCGATAATGCTGGCTCCGGCATCTTCTAGCTGTCGCTGCAGGTCGTTATAGCGGTGCACAACGAAGAAGATGCTCAGCAGCAAACCGATGAGAACGGTGGGGGCGAGGATCAAAATCATCATGCGCGCGCGCAGGCTGTAGTTGGTCATGGCGTTCCGTTATGGGACAATTAAGATAATTATGTATATTTGAGAAAATTCCCGGCGATGGCGCAATTCTACTCTGCAAAGCGACGCGTGACGACGCGTCAGATCATCACTGTCGAAGCCACGGACCTTGACCCTTTTGGTCAGGGCGTCGCGCATCACAATGGTAAGACACTGTTTATAACAGGTTTGCTGCCCACAGAACGAGCAGAAATTACGCTGACGGAAGATAAACGCCAGTACGCACGCGGGAAGGTGAAGCGCCGTCTGACCACCAGCCCGGAGCGCACAGAGCCTCGCTGCCCGCATTTTGGCGTCTGCGGAGGCTGCCAGCAACAACATGCCAGCGTAGTTTTACAGCAAAAAAGTAAGAGTAATGCCCTGGCACGCCTGCTCAGGCATGACGTTGACGACATCATTGCCGACCAACCCTGGGGCTATCGTCGTCGCGCGCGGCTGAGCCTAAACTATCAGCCCAAAAACGAGCGGCTGGAGATGGGGTTTCGCAAAGCGGGCTCCAGCGATATCGTCGATATCAGGCAGTGCCCCATTTTGGTGCCCCGTCTTGAGGCATTGCTCCGGGACGTGCACGCATGCCTGTCCGGGCTGGACAGTGTTCGCCACCTCGGGCATGTGGAACTGGTCCTGGCAAACAATGGTCCGCTGATGGTGCTGCGCCATACCGCGCCGCTGTCCAAAAAAGACCGCGAAAAACTGGAACGCTTTTCGCATTCCCACGAGCTGGCGCTTTTTCTCGCCCCACAAAGCGAGATACTGGAGCAGGTTACAGGTGACGCGCCCTGGTATGCGTCAAACGGACTACGCTTAACGTTCAGTCCGCGGGATTTCATCCAGGTTAATGACGGCGTCAATCAGCAGATGATCGAAACCGCGCTGACGTGGCTGGATGTCCAGCCGACCGACCGCGTGCTTGATCTCTTCTGCGGCATGGGCAATTTCACGCTGCCGCTGGCCCGTAAAGCGGCGAGTGTTGTGGGGGTAGAAGGCGTCGACGCGCTGGTGGCGAAAGGCCAGGAGAATGCGCAACAGAACGGCTTGCAAAATGTGACATTCTTTCATCAAAATCTGGAGGAAGATGTCACGCAGCAGCCCTGGGCAAAACAGGGCTTTGACAAAATCCTGCTCGACCCGGCACGGGCAGGCGCACCGGGCGTGATGCAGCATATAATTAAACTCGCCCCGAAACGCGTGGTCTACGTTTCCTGTAACCCGGCAACGCTTGCCCGGGATAGCGAGGCATTACTCAGCGCGGGTTACCAGATTCAGCGTCTGGCAATGCTGGACATGTTCCCGCACACTGGGCATCTGGAATCAATGGTGTTGTTTGAGCACATCTAATTAGTTTGGCTTGTCGACTTCGACAGGCCCTGGTCCCTAAAGGAGAGGACGATGGTTGCGGTAAGAAGTGCACATCTTAATAAAGCTGGTGAGTTTGACCCTCAAAAATGGATCGCAAGTCTGGGAATTTCCAGCCAGCAGTCGTGTGAACGCTTAACCGAAACCTGGGCCTATTGTCAGCGCACCACGCTGGGGCATCCGGACGCCGAGCTGCTGCTGTGGCGCGGCGTGGAGATGGTCGAAATCTTATCCATGCTCAATATGGATATCGAAACGCTGCAGGCCGCGCTTCTGTTCCCGCTTGCCGATGCGGACGTCGTCACGGAAGACGTGCTGCGTGAAAGCGTCGGAAAATCGGTCGTGGCGCTGATCCACGGTGTCCGCGATATGGCGGCCATTCGTCAGCTTAAAGCCGCGCACACCGATTCCGTCTCCTCTGAACAGGTCGATAACGTTCGCCGGATGCTGCTGGCCATGGTGGATGATTTCCGCTGCGTGGTGATCAAGCTTGCCGAGCGTATCGCCCACCTGCGTGAAGTGAAGGACGCGCCGGAAGATGAGCGCGTACTCGCCGCCAAAGAGTGTACAAACATCTATGCGCCGCTGGCGAACCGCTTAGGCATTGGTCAGCTCAAATGGGAGCTGGAAGACTACTGCTTCCGTTACCTGCACCCGGCGGAATATAAGCGCATAGCGAAACTGCTGCATGAACGCCGTATCGACCGCGAACACTATATTGAAGAATTTGTCAGCGGGTTGCGCCAGTCGATGAAGGAAGAGAACGTCCGTGCCGAAGTGTACGGTCGGCCAAAGCATATCTACAGCATCTGGCGCAAAATGCAGAAGAAACACCTCGCCTTTGACGAGCTGTTCGACGTGCGTGCCGTGCGTATTGTGGCGGAGCGTCTGCAGGACTGCTACGCCGCACTGGGGATCGTGCACACGCACTTCCGCCATCTGCCGGATGAGTTCGATGACTATGTCGCCAACCCGAAACCTAACGGCTACCAGTCTATTCATACCGTGGTGCTGGGCCCCGGCGGTAAAACGGTTGAAATTCAGATCCGTACCAAACAGATGCACGAAGACGCCGAGCTGGGTGTCGCCGCGCACTGGAAATACAAAGAGGGCACCTCGGGCGGAGCGCGCACCGGTCACGAAGACCGCATTGCCTGGCTGCGTAAGCTGATTGCGTGGCAGGAAGAGATGGCCGACTCCGGCGAGATGCTCGACGAAGTGCGCAGCCAGGTCTTCGACGACCGGGTGTACGTCTTTACGCCGAAAGGGGACGTTGTCGACCTGCCTGCCGGGTCAACGCCGCTCGACTTTGCCTATCACATCCACAGCGATGTCGGGCACCGCTGCATTGGCGCGAAAATCGGCGGGCGCATTGTGCCGTTCACCTACCAGCTGCAGATGGGCGATCAGATTGAAATCATCACCCAGAAGCAGCCAAACCCGAGCCGTGACTGGCTGAACCCGAACCTGGGGTATGTCACCACCAGCCGCGGACGCTCCAAAATTCACGCCTGGTTCCGTAAACAGGATCGTGACAAGAACATCCTTGCCGGTCGCCAGATCCTGGATGACGAGCTGGAGCATATAGGCATCAGCCTGAAAGAGGCGGAGAAGTTCCTGCTGCCGCGTTACAACTTTAATGAGCTCGATGAGCTGTTAGCGGCCATTGGCGGCGGCGATATTCGTCTCAACCAGATGGTGAATTTCCTGCAGGCGCAGTTCAACAAGCCAAGTGCGGCAGAGCAGGATGCGGCGGCGCTGAAACAGCTGCAGCAGAAAACCTACGCCCCGCAGCAGCGCAGCAAAGACAATGGCCGCGTGGTGGTGGAAGGCGTCGGCAATCTGATGCACCATATCGCCCGCTGCTGCCAGCCTATCCCGGGGGACGACATCGTCGGCTTTATCACCCAGGGGCGCGGGATTTCGATTCACCGCTCAGACTGTGACCAGCTTGCTGAGCTGCAGTCGCATGCGCCGGAACGCATCGTTGAAGCCGTCTGGGGTGAAAGCTACTCTGCCGGCTACTCGCTGGTGGTGCGCGTCACCGCCAACGATCGCAGTGGACTGCTGCGCGACATTACGACCATTCTTGCCAATGAGAAGGTCAACGTGCTGGGCGTTGCCAGCCGCAGCGATACCCGCGAGCAGCTTGCCACCATCGATATGACCATCGAAATCTACAACCTGCAGGTGCTGGGCCGCGTGCTTGGCAAACTGAACCAGGTCCCGGATGTGATTGACGCGCGTCGTCTCCACGGCGGTTAAACATCCTCTTCTGTAAGCCGGGTAAGGCAACGCCGCCACCCGGCATTTTTTCATCAGGACAGTACTATGACTCAAATCGACCGCCTGCTCGGCATCATGAAACGCCTGCGCGACCCGGAAAACGGCTGCCCGTGGGATAAAGAGCAGACTTTCGCGACTATCGCCCCGTACACCCTCGAAGAGACCTATGAAGTACTGGACGCCATTTCACGTGAGGACTTTGACGACCTGCGCGGCGAACTCGGTGACCTGCTGTTCCAGGTGGTGTTCTATGCGCAGATGGCGCAGGAAGAGGGACGTTTTAATTTTAACGATATCTGCGCCGCCATTAGCGACAAGCTTGAGCGCCGCCATCCGCATATCTTTGGCGATGCCACGGCGGGCAACAGCGCGGAAGTGCTGGCGCGCTGGGAGCAGATTAAAAGCGCCGAGCGGGCTGAAAAATCCCAACACTCCGCGCTGGATGACATCCCGCTGAGTCTGCCCGCCCTGATGCGTGCCCATAAGATCCAGAAACGCTGCTCGGCAGTAGGGTTTGACTGGCACTCGCTTGGCCCGGTACTGGACAAAGTCCATGAAGAAATCGACGAAGTGATGCACGAAGCGCAGCAGGCCGTGGTGGATGAAGCAAAGCTTGAAGAAGAGATGGGCGATCTGCTGTTTGCCACCGTCAACCTTTCGCGCCACCTGGGTGTAAAAGCGGAAACGGCCCTGCAAAAAGCCAACCTTAAGTTCGAACGACGCTTTCGCGAAGTCGAGCGCATTGTGGCCTCGCGCGGCCTGGAAATGACCGGAATTGACCTCGATGTGATGGAAGAAGTCTGGCAGGAAGTAAAACGCCAGGAATCTGATCTCTAACGGAATTTTGCGATCAAGTGCAATTTGTGTGATTTTTTAAATGACAAGCGCTTGATTTGCGTCAAAAACATTTACCCAAAAGGGGCTATTTTCTCACTCCTTATGTTTGTCATGGCCTGGAATGGAGACGGAGAATGAAAGTTTGTGGCGCTCGCCGTGTTCGGGTATACTACTTTCCCGTCCTGGTTATTCCATCGTTTCACCCTAACTTCTCAGGTTCAGCATGACAACGAACTATATTTTTGTGACCGGCGGGGTCGTATCCTCTCTGGGTAAAGGCATTGCCGCAGCCTCCCTCGCAGCCATTCTTGAAGCCCGTGGCCTCAATGTGACCATGATGAAACTGGATCCGTACATCAACGTCGATCCTGGCACCATGAGCCCAATCCAACACGGGGAAGTGTTCGTTACTGAAGACGGCGCTGAAACCGATCTGGATCTTGGCCACTACGAGCGTTTCATTCGCACCAAAATGACCCGTCGTAACAACTTCACGACTGGCCGTATCTACTCCGACGTTCTGCGTAAAGAGCGCCGTGGTGATTATCTGGGTGCAACCGTACAGGTTATCCCGCACATCACTAACGCTATCAAAGAACGCATCATTGCGGGTGGCGAAGGCCACGACGTGGTGCTGGTTGAAATCGGCGGTACCGTAGGTGATATCGAATCCCTGCCGTTCCTGGAAGCGATTCGCCAGCTGGCGGTTGATATCGGTCGTGAACACGCGCTGTTCATGCACCTGACGCTGGTGCCTTACATGGCAGCCGCAGGTGAAGTGAAAACCAAACCGACTCAGCACTCCGTGAAAGAGCTGCTCTCCATCGGTATTCAGCCTGACATTCTGGTTTGCCGCTCCGATCGCGCGGTTCCGGCGAACGAACGTGCGAAAATTGCATTGTTCTGTAACGTGCCTGAAAAAGCCGTTATTTCAATGAAAGATGTCGATTCCATTTATAAAATCCCGGGCCTGTTGAAATCACAGGGCCTGGACGATTATATTTGTAAACGATTCAGCTTGAACTGTCCGGAAGCTAACCTGTCTGAATGGGAACAGGTTATTTATGAAGAAGCCAATCCGGCTGGTGAAGTGACTATCGGTATGGTCGGCAAGTACATCGAGCTGCCGGATGCCTATAAGTCCGTTATCGAAGCGCTGAAACACGGTGGTCTGAAGAACCGCGTCTCCGTGAACATCAAGCTGATTGATTCGCAGGATGTTGAAACACGTGGCGTCGAAATTCTGAAAGATCTGGATGCGATTCTCATCCCTGGCGGCTTCGGCTACCGTGGTGTAGAAGGCAAGATCGCCACTGCACGCTATGCGCGTGAAAACAATATTCCATACCTCGGCATCTGCCTGGGTATGCAGGTTGCGCTAATCGAATTTGCGCGCAACGTAGCGGGAATGGAAAACGCGAACTCTACGGAATTTGTGCCAGACTGTAAGTACCCTGTAGTGGCGCTTATCACTGAATGGCGCGACGAAGACGGTAACGTCGAAGTCCGTACCGAGAAGAGCGATCTGGGTGGCACTATGCGTCTTGGCGCACAGGCCTGCCAGCTGTCTGACGATAGCGTGGTTCGTAAGCTGTATGGCGAACCGGTCATCACCGAGCGTCATCGTCACCGCTATGAAGTCAACAACATGTTGTTGAAACAAATTGAAGCTGCGGGTCTGCGTGTTGCGGGCCGCTCCGGGGATGATCAGTTAGTCGAGATCATCGAAGTGCCAAACCACCCGTGGTTTGTCGCCTGCCAATTCCACCCGGAATTTACTTCAACGCCACGTGACGGGCATCCGCTGTTTGCAGGTTTCGTGAAAGCCGCCAGCGAGTATCAGAAGCGTCAGGCGAAGTAAAAAAGTTAGAACGGCAACGCGTACCCCCGGTACGCGTTGTTTGTCTGGAGTTTTAGTTTAACTTGTACTGAGGAAAATCTAATGTCCAAAATCGTTAAAGTCATCGGTCGTGAAATCATCGACTCCCGTGGTAACCCGACCGTTGAAGCCGAAGTTCATCTGGAAGGTGGTTTCGTCGGTATGGCAGCTGCTCCATCAGGTGCTTCTACTGGTTCCCGCGAAGCGCTGGAACTGCGCGATGGCGACAAATCCCGTTTCATGGGCAAAGGCGTACTGAAAGCTGTTGGCGCTGTAAACGGTCCTATTGCTCAGGCAATCATTGGCAAAGACGCTAAAGACCAGGCTGGCATCGACAAGATCATGATCGATCTGGACGGTACTGAAAACAAATCTAACTTCGGTGCGAACGCAATCCTGGCGGTTTCCCTGGCGAACGCCAAAGCCGCTGCGGCAGCGAAAGGTATGCCACTGTTCGAGCACATCGCTGAACTGAACGGCACCCCAGGCAAATACTCCATGCCTGTACCAATGATGAACATCATCAACGGTGGTGAGCACGCAGACAACAACGTTGATATTCAGGAATTCATGATTCAGCCAGTTGGCGCGAAAACCCTGAAAGAAGCAGTACGTATGGGTTCTGAAGTGTTCCACAACCTGGCTAAAGTTCTGAAAGCAAAAGGTATGAACACGGCTGTGGGTGACGAAGGTGGCTACGCGCCAAACCTGGGTTCTAACGCAGAAGCACTGGCTGTTATCGCTGAAGCAGTAAAAGCCGCTGGCTATGAGCTGGGCAAAGACATCACTCTGGCGATGGACTGCGCAGCGTCTGAATTCTACAAAGACGGTAAATACGTTCTGGCTGGCGAAGGCAACAAAGCGTTCACCTCTGAAGAGTTCACTCACTTCCTGGAAGACCTGACCAAACAGTACCCAATCGTTTCTATCGAAGACGGTCTGGACGAGTCTGACTGGGATGGTTTCGCATACCAGACTAAAGTACTGGGCGACAAAATCCAGCTGGTTGGTGACGATCTGTTCGTAACCAACACCAAGATCCTGAAAGAAGGCATCGAGAAAGGCATCGTTAACTCCATCCTGATCAAATTCAACCAGATCGGTTCTCTGACCGAAACTCTGGCTGCGATCAAAATGGCGAAAGACGCTGGCTACACCGCTGTTATCTCTCACCGTTCTGGCGAAACTGAAGACGCTACCATCGCTGACCTGGCTGTTGGTACCGCTGCTGGCCAGATCAAAACCGGTTCTATGAGCCGTTCTGACCGTGTTGCTAAATACAACCAGCTGATTCGTATCGAAGAAGCGCTGGGCGAAAAAGCACCATACAACGGTCGTAAAGAGATCAAAGGCCAGGCATAATTGCTTAAGCCTTAAAATGAAAATGCCAGTCGAAAGACTGGCATTTTTTTTGGTTATTTGAAATCAACCGCCATTTGCTCCGGGATGCTCAACCCCCGGGTAGTTTGTACGCAGCGGGCAATATAGTCCGTAAAACGCGGCGGTTTAGGCATGCCCATACTGAGCAGCTTGTCGTTGCTAAAACGTACGTTCAGCGTGGCAAAGGCCCCGTATAAGCGCATTGCTCTCAGCATCAGCCGTTCGTTGCAGGGGCCAAAAATATCCTTCAGCTCACGGCGCATTCTGACCAGCGTTTCGTAACTTACCTGGGCATACTTATCACCGACCGGGGCTTTCTCCAGCGCCTGTGCCATCGCATTATCAATATCCGCAAAGCGCACGCTGTTCTCTTCTCCGGCAGAAATATGTACCACTTCTCCCGGCTGCGCAGTGCTGTTAAGCAGCATCAGCAGTGCATCGGCGCAGTAATCCACCGGGACGACATCTATTTTGTCTTCCATTGAGCACATGAATTTTTGCAGCATTAGCCCCATGCTGAAGACCCAGAAAATACTGCTCGACGGCGTACAGCCATGACGGGTATGGCCGACCACGATGGACGGACGGGCGATGAGCAGCGGCAGGTTGGGGCAGTGCTGGCGCATCAGTTGTTCAATGGTGGATTTCGAATACGTATATTCCACCAGATGCTCGGCGTTTTCTCTGAACTCCGCGCTTTCGGCGACCAGCGAATCCTGCTCCGGCGTGCACGACATGGCTGTTCCCACATGCAGAAAGCGCTGTAAACCGACAACCTGATTCATGCGTCTGGCGAGCGCCAGCGTCCCTTCCACATTCACTTTCCAGATCAGCGGATTGTTACCAAATGACGCGACGGCCGCGCAGTTAAGAACATGCGTCACCTGCTCCAGACGCGGGTCGTTCAGGAATCCCTCCGGCTGGCTGAGATCGCCGATAAGGATATTCTCCTCACTCAACGCGGCCAGCGTCTCCTCTGAAACCTTGAATTTACGCATGTTGTCCCGCACGCGTTCCAGCCCTTGTTGCGGGTCACTGGCGCGCGCAAGCAGCAGTAATTTTACTGAACTATTGCTGGTCAGTATTTTTTCAAGTACTGCACCGCCCAGAAAACCAGTCACGCCTGTAATAAATAACATATTAATCTATACCGTCTCATAATGATTGATGAGGCGGATTGTAGGCAGGCAAAAGTAAACGGCATTTAAATAGAAAAATGGCAAAGCTGACGGCGTCTTAAGCTTATTTTAAGGTAAGGAATTCAGGTGGAAATATTGGACACTAGCGGAGTAAGAAAAATTCAATTTATAAATAAAATAATTTTAACATACTGATTTTGTTCTATTATTTGTGCGATTTTATTGCTTTTAATACGCATTGAATATGTAATAAATAAAATAATTTGTTACACCATTATGCCGCGCACGAAATAACCGTATCAGCACTGAAATGGAATCGACATCACGCCATGCAGGCTATTTTATCTAGCCTGCAAAGGGTTTTAGAGTAATAAAGGCAGCGTTGCGCTCGCGGTTTGCTGGCTAACTTCACCGTAATGGCCATCAATCGCAATCAGGGAAGTTGTAAGTAACTCAACCAGTAACATTACGCCCACTTTAGCATTGAGCGCGCCTGCGCTGAGTGGCCCTTCCGGTTTTGCGGCGACCAGCTGCATATCGCTAAGCGAAGCCAGCGGGCTGCGGGGCGTATTGCTAAGGGATAACACCTTAACGCCGCGTTTGCGTGCAAGTTTTACGACGTGGAGCAAATCCCGCGTTGAACCGGAACTGGAAATGGCCACCACCAGCGTCCCTTCTGAAAGCGTTGCTGCATTCATGGCCGCACGATGCATATCGCTAAAAAGCTGTGCAGGTTTGCCGAGTCGCAACAGTTTGTAATGTAAATACTCACCGAGGATCGCGCTGGCGGCCACCCCATATATTTGTACGGCTTGCGCCTGATGCAGCGCCTGAGCGGCCTTTTCCAGCAGTGCTCTGTCGAGCAGTCTGGCGGTATCCTGCAGCGCCTGAACAGACTCATCGACGACGTTATCAATTTCGTCCCCGGCCACGCGTGCGGGCTGACCCTGCTGAATATCCAGCGCCAGTGCCATCTTGAATTCGTTATAGCCTTTGCAGCCGAGCGTCCTGCAAAGACGCGTCACGCTGGCTTCACTGGTGTGGCTCTCCCGTGCCAGTTCGGTGATCGTCAGGTAGAGCACCCGGGCCGGATCGTTGAGAACAAACTCTCCCAGTTTTTTTTGCGTGGGGCTGTACCCGGAAGCCTCCTGGCGCAGCTTCAGCAGCAGGTTTTCATGGTCTGACATGCTAGATCCTTAATGCGTTTCTCTGCGTCCTAGTGTGGCGGAAAGCGGGGCAGGGATGCCAGTCATTTCGAAAAAGTATGATCGTCCTCCTGGTTTTTGATGGTAATTTTCACTATTAAATATAATTATGGTAAAAATTTTCATCGTTAACTAAGGGGATGAAAAAATGATGCAAATGTTCAGTGGTGCTTCGTCCGGCGGATGGTTTGAAAAAGCGCAGCGCTTTGGCAAATCCTTTATGTTGCCCATCGCCGTACTGCCTGCGGCTGGTCTGCTGCTGGGGATAGGCGGCGCGTTATCGAATCCCAATACGCTTACGGCATATCCGTTTTTAGATGTGGACTGGTTACAGGTTATTTTCACCATCATGAGCAGCGCCGGTTCGATTGTGTTCGCGAATCTGTCGGTGCTGTTTGCCGTTGGGGTTGCCGTCGGGCTGGCAAAAAATGATAAAGGTACGGCAGGGCTGGCGGCGTTACTCGCGTTTCTGGTCATGAATGCCACCATTAACGCACTGCTGATCCTCACCGGAAAACTGGCGCACGAGAATCCCGGGGCGGTCGGGCAAGGCATGACGCTGGGGATCCAGACGCTGGAGACCGGCGTATTTGGTGGGGTGGTCATTGGTCTTGTGACCTGCGCGCTGCATCATCGGTTTAATAAGATCGCGCTGCCACAATTTCTGGGATTCTTTGGCGGGTCACGCTTTGTGCCGATTATCAGTTCACTGGCTGCGATCCTGGTCGGAGCCTTAATGACCGTAGTCTGGCCACATTTCCAGAAGCTGATCTTTGGTCTGGGCGGGCTGGTGGATGCGACCGGTTATCTGGGAACACTGCTGTACGGCTTCATTTTGCGCATGCTGGGCCCGTTCGGTTTACACCACATCTTCTACCTTCCGTTCTGGACCACCGCGCTTGGCGGCAGCGAGATTGTCAACGGGCAACTGGTTGAAGGTACGCAGCGGATCTTCTTCGCTCAGCTGGCCGATCCCACGACGCGCCAGTTTTATGAAGGAACGTCGCGCTTCATGTCCGGGCGCTTTATCACGATGATGTTTGGTTTGCTCGGGGCCTGCCTTGCGATGTACCACACGGCTAAACCGGAGAACAAAAAACGCGTCGCGGGGTTGTTGCTTTCAGCGGCATTAACCTCCTTCCTTACGGGGATCACCGAGCCCATCGAGTTCTCCTTCCTGTTTATCGCGCCGGTGCTGTACGTCATTCACGCATTTTTTGACGGGCTGGCGTTTATGCTCGCGCATATTTTACACATCACCATTGGGCAGACCTTCTCCGGCGGTTTTATCGACTTTGTGCTGTTCGGCATTTTGCAGGGGGAGGCCAAAACCCACTGGATGTTAGTGCCGCTGGTGGGCGTACCGTGGTTCTTCCTCTATTACTTCACGTTCCACTATCTGATTAATCGCTTTGATTTTGCCACGCCGGGTCGGGAAAAGGAGGCGGTGGCCAATGACGTGACGTTCGCCCAGAACGAACGCGCAAGTGCGGTGATCGCCGGACTGGGCGGAAAAGACAATCTGGAAGAGGTGGACTGCTGCGCCACGCGTCTTCGCGTCACGGTTAAAGACGGCAGCAAAGTGAATGACGCGGCGCTGAAAGCCACCGGTGCGCGCGGCGTGATTGTGCGCGGGAATGGCGTTCAGGTCATTTATGGTCCGCATGTCACGATTATCAAAAACGAAGTGGAAGAGATCTTATCGTAATGAAAACTGTACTGGATACCCTGAAGGGAAAACTGCTCGTCTCCTGTCAGGCGCTTGAGAACGAACCGTTGCATAGCCCGTTTATTATGTCGCGGATGGCGCTGGCGGCGCGTCAGGGAGGGGCTGCGGCCATCCGTGCCAACAGCGTGGCGGATATTGAGGCGATCAAAGAGCAGGTTACGCTGCCGGTTATTGGTATCATCAAGCGGGAGTACCCCGACAGCGAGGTGTTTATCACCGCGACGATGAAAGAGGTGGATGAACTGATGACCGTCTCCCCGGCGATCATTGCGCTTGATGCGACCGACAGGGCGCGGCCTGGCGGGGAATCTCTGGCAACGCTGGTTACGCGCATTCGTACCCGTTATCCCTCGGTGCTGCTTATGGCTGATATAGCCACTGTTGATGAGGCCGTGATGGCGCAGGCGCTGGGGTTTGATTGTGTCGGGACCACGCTTTACGGCTATACCGCGCAGACCGCCGGACACGCCTTACCCGATGATGACTGTCAGTTTCTGAAAACGGTACTGGCAGCCGTCACGGTACCGGTGGTGGCCGAAGGTAACGTGGACACCCCGGAACGCGCCGCCAGATGTCTGGCGCTGGGGGCGCATATGGTGGTGGTGGGCGGGGCAATCACCCGCCCGCAGCAGATTACGGAACGCTTTATGGCGGCAATTGACGCGCAAAGCACCGATCGAGCATGACCATCTCACGGGGATCTGCGATACTTATCGTTTATCCCCTTAACTGAGATGACTATGCAGTACCCGATTAACGAGATGTTCCAGACCCTGCAAGGCGAGGGTTACTTTACCGGCGTTCCCGCAATTTTTATTCGTTTACAGGGATGCCCGGTTGGCTGTGCCTGGTGTGATACCAAACATACGTGGGATAAACTCGCAGATCGGGAAGTGTCGCTGTTTAGCGTTCTGGCGAAAACCAAAGAGAGCGATAAGTGGGGTGCTGGCAGCGCGGAAGATCTGCTGGCCATTATAGGCCGCCAGGGCTGGACGGCGCGCCATGTGGTCATTACCGGGGGCGAACCCTGCATCCACGATCTGACGCCGCTGACCGAACTGCTCGAAAAGAACGGCTATAGCTGCCAGATTGAAACCAGCGGTACGCATGAAGTGCGCTGCTCCCACACCACCTGGGTAACGGTATCGCCTAAAGTAAACATGCGCGGCGGCTACGACGTACTGTCTCAGGCGCTGGAACGTGCTGATGAGATTAAACACCCGGTAGGGCGAGTACGTGATATCGAAGCGCTGGATGAACTGCTGGCGACGCTGACGGACGAAAAACAGCGCGTGATTGCGCTGCAGCCTATCAGTCAGAAAGAAGACGCCACGCGCCTGTGCATTGAAACCTGTATCGCGCGTAACTGGCGCCTTTCGATGCAGACGCACAAATACCTGAATATTGCCTAAAAAAAAGCCCGGTGGCGCTAGCGCTTACCGGGCCTACGGTTCCAGGCTTTTGTTGGCCGGGTAAGGCGAAGCCGACCCCCGGCAAGCATCACTCGCCGCGATACACGCAGCCTGCCGTACAGGTCTCTTTGATCATCACTGCGCTCAGCAGCGGTACCAGCGGTTTCATCTGATCCCAAATCCATTTTGCCAGCACTTCGCTGGTCGGGTTTTCAAGGCCCGGGATATCGTTCAGGTAATAGTGATCCAGACGATCGTAAGTCGGCTTAAATGCCGCCTTCAGCTCAGCAAAGTCCATGATCCAACCGGTATGCGGATCAACTTCACCGGTGATCTCAAGACGCACCATAAACGAATGCCCGTGCAGACGGCCGCATTTATGTCCTTCAGGAACATGCGGAAGGTGGTGGGCGGCTTCGAAGGTGAAATCTTTAAACAGTGTGGTGGACATGATCGCTCTCAGTAATGCGGAAAAAACCGCCGCATAGTACCGGAAAGCACAATTTTTAGCATTAACTAAAACGGCCTTTACCTTTATTGCAGCAAAAAAGCCGTCGCTTTGTGATTTATATCCTTATTTTACAGTCGGTTAGTTTATCGCTTTTACCGTTAAGAACGATAACTAAAACAGGTTAGTCCATTTGGTTATTTATTATTTCCATCCCTTCTTTAATTGTTATTATCCTCGCCGTTAACCTTATCTTCAGTTTGGATTTATTCGCTTAAAGTCCGCTTGGCTACTGGAACATAACGACGCATGACAACACAGGCCCCACCTTCAAATTTGCTTCCCCTGAACCCGGAGCAACTGGCGCGCCTTCAGGCTGCCACCTCTGATTTTTCTCCCACCCAGCTTGCCTGGGTCTCTGGCTATTTCTGGGGAATGCTCAACCAGCAGCCTAGCGCTGTGGCTGCGGCTCCGGCAACGGCGGTAGAAATTCCTGCCATTACGCTTATCTCCGCTTCGCAGACGGGCAATGCCCGCCGCGTGGCAGAAGCGCTGCGTGACGACCTGCTGGCCGCCAAACTGAACGTGAACCTGGTAAACGCAGGGGATTATAAATTCAAACAGATCGCGTCAGAAAAACTGCTGGTGGTTGTGGCCTCAACGCAGGGAGAGGGTGAACCCGCTGAAGAGGCGGTCGCGCTGCATAAATTCCTGTTCTCGAAAAAAGCGCCCAGACTCGATGGCACTGCGTTTGCCGTGTTCGGCCTGGGCGATACCTCTTATGAATTCTTCTGCCAGTCCGGCAAAGATTTTGACAGCAAGCTGGCGGAGCTGGGCGCAGAGCGCCTGCTGGACCGCGTTGATGCAGATGTGGAATACCAGGCTGCCGCTGCAGAGTGGCGTGCGCGCATTGTTGACGTGCTGAAAGCACGCGTACCGAAAGAGACACCAGCCCAGGCTGCGATCACCGCGACCGGCGTGGTCAACGACATTCACACCAGCCCGTACACCAAAGAGGCGCCGCTGTCGGCAAGCCTGTCGGTTAATCAAAAAATTACCGGCCGCGACTCTGAAAAAGAGGTGCGCCATATCGAGATCGATCTGGGCGACTCGGGTCTGCGTTATCAGCCTGGCGATGCGTTGGGGGTCTGGTATCAAAACGATCCAGCGCTGGTCAAGGAGCTGGTCGAACTGCTGTGGCTGAAAGGCGACGAGCCTGTCACCGTCGAAGGCAAAACGCAGCCGCTCTCTGAAGCGCTGCAGTGGCACTTCGAGCTGACGGTAAATACCGCCAATATCGTTGAAAACTATGCCACCTTAACGCGCAGCGAATCGCTGCTGCCGTTAGTCGGCGATAAGGCGAAGCTGCAGCATTACGCGGCGACCACACCGATTGTCGATATGGTGCGTTTCTCTCCGGCACAGCTGGATGCCGACGCGCTGATCGGCCTGCTGCGTCCGCTTACGCCGCGTCTGTACTCCATTGCCTCATCGCAGGCTGAAGTCGAGAGCGAAGTGCACATCACCGTGGGCGTGGTGCGGTACGACATCGAAGGCCGTGCCCGCGCGGGCGGTGCCTCCAGCTTCCTGGCCGATCGCGTGGAGGAAGAGGGCGAAGTGCGCGTCTTTATCGAGCACAACGACAACTTCCGTCTGCCGGCGAACCCGGAAACGCCGGTAATCATGATTGGCCCGGGTACCGGCATTGCGCCGTTCCGTGCCTTTATGCAGCAGCGTGCGGCGGACGAGGCACCGGGTAAAAACTGGCTGTTCTTCGGCAACCCGCACTTTACCGAAGATTTCCTCTATCAGGTTGAGTGGCAGCGCTACGTGAAAGAAGGGGTGCTGACCCGTATCGATCTGGCCTGGTCGCGCGATCAGAAAGAAAAAGTATACGTACAAGATAAACTGCGCGAACAGGGCGCAGAGCTGTGGCGCTGGATCAATGACGGTGCCCACATTTATGTCTGCGGTGACGCCAATCGCATGGCGAAAGACGTTGAGCAGGCACTGCTGGAAGTGATTGCCGAATTCGGTGGTATGGATGCCGAAGCGGCGGATGAATTTTTAAGTGAGCTGCGCGTTGAGCGCCGTTATCAGCGAGATGTCTACTAATGAGCGAAAAACATCCAGGACCCCTGGTGGTCGAAGGTAAACTGTCAGACGCCGAGCGCATGAAGCTGGAAAGCAACTATCTGCGCGGCACCATTGCTGAAGATCTGAATGACGGTCTCACCGGCGGTTTCAAAGGCGACAACTTCCTGCTGATCCGTTTCCACGGCATGTATCAACAGGACGACCGCGACATTCGCGCCGAGCGTGCTGAACAGAAGCTGGAGCCGCGTCACGCGATGCTGTTGCGCTGCCGTCTGCCGGGCGGAGTAATCACCACGACACAGTGGCAGGCGATAGATAAATTTGCCGGTGAAAACACCATTTACGGCAGCATTCGTCTGACCAACCGTCAGACCTTCCAGTTCCACGGCATTCTGAAGAAGAACGTGAAGCCGGTACACCAGATGCTGCACTCCGTCGGACTGGACGCGCTGGCGACGGCCAACGACATGAACCGTAACGTGCTCTGCACCTCGAACCCGTATGAGTCCGAGCTGCACGCTGAAGCCTATGAGTGGGCGAAGAAGATCTCCGAGCACCTGCTGCCGCGTACCCGCGCTTATGCGGAGATCTGGCTCGATCAGGAAAAAGTCGCGACCACCGATGAAGAACCGATCCTCGGTCAGACCTATCTGCCGCGTAAGTTCAAAACCACGGTGGTGATCCCGCCGCAGAACGACATCGATCTGCACGCCAACGACATGAACTTTGTGGCAATTGCCGAAAACGGCAAGCTGGTGGGCTTTAACCTGCTGGTGGGCGGCGGTCTGTCCATTGAACACGGTAACAAGAAAACCTATGCCCGCACCGCGAGCGAGTTCGGCTTCCTGCCGCTGGAGCACACGCTGGCCGTGGCGGAAGCGGTGGTCACCACCCAGCGCGACTGGGGTAACCGTACCGACCGTAAAAACGCGAAAACCAAATACACCCTGGAGCGCGTGGGCGTTGAGACGTTCAAAGAGGAAGTGGAGCGTCGCGCGGGGATCAAATTTGAGCCGATCCGCCCTTACGAATTCACCGGTCGCGGCGATCGCATCGGCTGGGTAAAAGGCATCGACAATAAATGGCACCTGACGCTGTTTATCGAAAACGGCCGTATTCTGGATTACCCGGGCCGTCCGCTGAAAACCGGCCTGCTGGAAATCGCGAAGATCCACAAAGGTGAGTTCCGCATTACCGCCAACCAGAACCTGATTATTGCTGGTGTGCCGGAAAGTGAAAAGGCGAAAATTGAGGCGCTGGCGCGTGACCATGGGTTGATGAATGCGGTCAAACCGCAGCGCGAAAACTCGATGGCCTGCGTGTCGTTCCCGACCTGTCCGCTGGCGATGGCGGAAGCGGAACGTTTCCTGCCGTCATTTACGGACAAAGTGGAAGCGATTCTGGAAAAACACGGTATTCCGGACGAGCATATTGTTATGCGCGTTACCGGCTGTCCGAACGGTTGTGGCCGCGCGATGCTGGCCGAGCTTGGGCTGGTGGGGAAAGCGCCGGGTCGCTATAACCTGCACCTGGGCGGTAACCGTATCGGCACGCGTATTCCGCGTATGTTCCGCGAGAATATCACTGAGCCAGAAATTCTCGATTCTATCGACGAGCTTGTCGGGCGCTGGGCGAAAGAGCGCGAAGCGGGTGAAGGCTTCGGCGACTTTACGGTGCGTGCGGGCATTATTCGCCCGGTGCTCGATCCCGCAAGGGATTTCTGGGAGTAACCACGAGAGGTAATTATGTCCGTACTCGATCTAAAGGCGCTTAACGCATTGCCAAAAGTCGAACGCATTCTGGCACTTGCAGAAACCAACGCCCAACTGGAAAAGCTGGACGCCGAAGGGCGCGTGGCGTGGGCGCTGGAAAACCTGCCGGGTGACTACGTGCTGTCGTCGAGCTTTGGCATTCAGGCGGCGGTCAGTTTGCATCTGGTGAATCAGATCCGCCCGGATATTCCGGTGATCCTCACCGATACCGGCTATCTGTTCCCGGAAACCTACCAGTTTATCGATGAGCTGACGGACAAGCTTAAGCTGAACCTGAAAGTGTACCGCGCGGAGCAGAGCGCGGCCTGGCAGGAGGCGCGCTACGGCAAACTCTGGGAGCAGGGCGTTGAGGGCATTGAGAAATACAATGAGATCAACAAGGTCGAGCCGATGAACCGTGCGCTGAAAGAGCTGAACGCTCAAACCTGGTTTGCCGGTCTTCGCCGCGAGCAGTCCGGCAGCCGGGCCACGCTGCCGGTGCTGGCGGTGCAGCGCGGCGTGTTTAAAGTGCTGCCGATCATCGACTGGGATAACCGTACGGTGTACCAGTATCTGCAAAAGCACGGGCTGAAATACCATCCGCTGTGGGATCAGGGCTACCTGTCCGTGGGGGATACCCACACCACGCGCAAATGGGAACCGGGAATGGCGGAAGAAGAGACGCGATTCTTTGGGCTGAAGCGCGAGTGCGGGTTACACGAAGGGTAATGATCTTTCCTCCCTCTCCCGGTGGGAGAGGGTTGGAGTGAGGGCATCAGGCCGCACAGCGTTCAAAAACCTCAGGCTTTCCCCGCTTTCGCCAGCTCCTTCACCAGCGGCAGCATCACTTTCACCACATCGCGGCTGCGGTGCTCAATGCGCTGCGGCAGTGCGCTATCAATATGCTGCTGATTATCCAGCATCACGTTATGCCAGCTCGTCCCGTCCGGAAAGGCTTTCGTTTTAGCCCGCTGCTGATAGCCATCTTTCTTGCCTAACGCCCAGTTGGTGGCTTCGACGTACAGCACCGGGATGCCCGCTTTATCGAACACTTCACCATCGTTACAGCAGCCCGTTCCGCGCGGATAAGCCGGATTGCCGCCAGGATTGGTCGTGGCATACACGCCATGGCTGCGCGCAATTGCCAGCGCCCGGTCACGGGTCAGTTTACGCACGGTACCCGGCGTACTCTGTCCGCTATTAAAATAGAGCTTATCGCCAACGATTAAATTATCGAGGTTAATCACCAGCAGTGTATTTTTCTTCTCCTCAGCGCTCATGCGCTTAAGGAAATTCTCCGCGCCGAGTTTGCCTTCCTCTTCGCCGCTGGTTGCCACAAAGCGAATACCGTATTTTGTCGGAATGTTTTTCATTCGCTCGGCCAGTTCAAGCATCACGCCCAGACCCGCCGCGTTATCGTCCAGCCCCTGCAGCGTCAGCCCGCCCAGATTGTTATCGGTATCGGCGTCGCTCATGGGCGCGTAAGTGTCCAGGTGCGCCATAATAATGATCTGCTCAGCCGCGCTACCTTCATGTGCCGCAATAACGGTACTGCCGGTCACGTTATGCCAGTTTTTTGTTTTATTTCGTGAGGTGTAGATATAGCGGCTGTGAAACGAGCGGATATCGCTCTGGTAGCCCATATCGGCAAACTGCTGGCGAAGATAGTCAGCGGAAAGCATTTCCGCAGGGGAACCGGTCATGCGTCCGGGAAAAACGGTGGCAATATGCCGCGCCTGCATATTGGCGATTTCACCATACGGTTGATTTTTTGCCTGAGCCGGAAGGATAAAGCAAACGCCGAGCGCCAGGGCAACGTATCGGTGGCGCATTGCGGAAAACATAGTGAGTCCTTAAAAACAGAGCAAAATTATAACCCGCTTAGTATGAAACTGTGATCGGCCACACACAATTTGAATTGCTCTTAAATGCCCGAAATTTCGCGTGTTAAGCACTTTTTGATATTTGCTTTTTCATCGCGTTATTCCATTGAGTAACTACTCATTCCAATTCGTAATTTCATTCGGTCTAAGCCGCCCCCTATAGTCCCTCTATTCCTCGTTGTTAGTGAGTTGTTGCTTGTGGACTATCTGCCCCTTTTTGCTGCGATTAAAGAAAAACCGGTACTGGTTGTGGGTACGGGTGAAATTGCCGATCGCAAAATCGCGTTTCTGCAGCGCGCGGGCGCGCAGGTGCGGGTTGTCGCAGAAGCGGAGTTCGACGAGTCACAAATCGACAGCGTGGTGCTGGTGATTGCAGCGACGGAGGATCGCGAACTCAACCGACGCGTCTCCGAGGCCGCTCAGGCGCGTTACCGCCTGGTGAACGTGGTCGACGACCAGCCTTTGTGCTCGTTTATCTTCCCGTCGATTGTCGACCG
The DNA here is from genome assembly GCF_049237265.1 of Enterobacter cloacae complex sp. IR5384. Classification (NCBI taxonomy): domain Bacteria; kingdom Pseudomonadati; phylum Pseudomonadota; class Gammaproteobacteria; order Enterobacterales; family Enterobacteriaceae; genus Enterobacter; species Enterobacter cloacae complex sp. IR5384. Next base: position 103,935 of record NZ_JBMKHJ010000014.1, read on the forward strand.
CTCGCCGCTGCTGGTGGCGATCTCCTCCGGCGGTACCGCACCGGTGCTGGCGCGCGTGCTGCGGGAAAAGATTGAAGCGCTGTTACCAACCAGTCTCGGACGTATGGCAGAGAAAGCGAGCTACTGGCGCAACCATCTGAAAACCCGCCTGACCAGCGTAACGGAACGCCGTCGCTTCTGGGAGCGGGTATTCCGTGGCCGCTTTGCCAGCCTGATGCACGCCGGTAATGAGACGGCAGCGCAAAAAATCCTCGAAGACGAGCTGGATAACCCCGGCAGCACGGGCGGCGAGATCATTCTGGTAGGTGCTGGTCCGGGTGATGCCGGGTTACTGACCTTACGCGGACTGCAGGTGCTGCAGGACGCGGACGTGGTGTTCTATGACCATCTGGTCACCGACGGTGTGCGCGAGCTAATTCGTCGCGATGCCGAGCAAATCTGCGTGGGTAAACGCGCAGGCGAGCACTCGGTACCGCAGCACGACACCAATCAGATGCTGGTTGCCGCAGCGAAAGCAGGCAAAACCGTGGTGCGCCTTAAAGGGGGCGATCCGTTCATCTTTGGTCGCGGTGGCGAAGAACTGCAGGCGGCAGCCGAAGCGGGCGTGCCGTTCCAGGTGGTGCCGGGGATTACGGCGGCCTCCGCGGTAACGGCCTACGCAGGTATTCCGCTTACGCACCGCGATTACGCCCAGAGCGTGACCTTTGTGACTGGTCATTATAAGGCCGACAGTACGCCGTTTGACTGGTCGCATCTCGCCCAGAGCCGACAGACGCTGGCCATCTATATGGGCACCATGAAGGCGGCGGACATCAGTGAACAACTTATTCAGCACGGTCGCGAGGCGACAACGCCGGTGGCCGTGATTTCTCGCGGTACCCGCGTCGATCAGCGTGTGGTGACCGGTACGCTACAAGACCTTGCAGTCCTGGCGAAAGACGCCCCGATGCCCGCGCTTATCGTGGTGGGCGAAGTGGTACAGCTGCACAGCACGCTCGCCTGGTTTCAACATACAACAGACTCAGAGGGGTTTGGCTCCTCTGTGGTGAATCTGGCTTAAGGAACGGTTATGGACCAAAAACGACTTACTCACCTGCGACAGCTTGAAGCGGAAAGTATCCATATTATCCGCGAAGTGGCCGCCGAGTTCTCTAACCCGGTGATGATGTACTCCATCGGTAAAGATTCCAGCGTGATGCTGCATCTGGCGCGTAAAGCGTTTTATCCGGGTACGCTGCCGTTCCCGCTGCTGCACGTGGATACCGGCTGGAAATTCCGTGAGATGTATGAGTTCCGCGACCGTACCGCCAAAGCCTATGGCTGTGAGCTGCTGGTGCATAAAAACCCGGAAGGGGTGGCGATGGGCATTAACCCGTTTGTTCACGGCAGCGCCAAACACACCGACATCATGAAAACCGAAGGGCTGAAGCAGGCGCTGAACAAGTACGGTTTTGACGCCGCTTTCGGTGGTGCGCGCCGTGACGAGGAGAAATCCCGCGCCAAAGAGCGTATTTACTCCTTCCGTGACCGCTTCCACCGCTGGGATCCGAAAAACCAGCGTCCTGAGCTATGGCACAACTACAACGGCCAGATCAACAAAGGCGAAAGCATTCGCGTCTTCCCGCTCTCCAACTGGACCGAGCTGGATATCTGGCAGTACATCTATCTGGAAAATATCGAGATCGTTCCGCTTTACCTGGCGGCTGAGCGCCCGGTGCTGGAGCGCGACGGCATGCTGATGATGATCGACGACGATCGCATTGATTTACAGCCGGGCGAAGTGATCAAAAAACAGATGGTGCGTTTCCGTACTCTTGGTTGCTGGCCGCTGACCGGCGCGGTGGAGTCCAACGCGCAAACGCTGCCAGAAATCATCGAAGAGATGCTGGTATCGACCACCAGCGAGCGACAGGGGCGCGTCATTGACCGCGACCAGGCAGGCTCGATGGAGCTGAAGAAACGTCAGGGTTATTTCTAAGGAGCCGCCATGAACACCACGATTGCCCAACAAATTGCCAACGAAGGCGGCGTAGAAGCATACCTGCACGCGCAACAACACAAGAGCCTGCTGCGCTTTCTGACCTGCGGTAGCGTTGATGACGGTAAAAGCACGCTGATTGGTCGCCTGCTGCACGACACGCGTCAGATCTATGAAGACCAGCTCTCTTCCCTGCATAACGACAGCAAACGTCATGGTACTCAGGGCGAAAAGCTCGACCTGGCGCTTTTGGTGGACGGCCTGCAGGCGGAGCGCGAGCAGGGCATCACCATTGATGTTGCGTACCGCTATTTCTCCACCGAGAAACGCAAATTTATTATTGCCGACACGCCGGGGCATGAGCAGTACACCCGCAACATGGCCACCGGTGCATCAACCTGTGAGCTGGCAATCCTGCTGATCGACGCCCGTAAAGGCGTGCTGGATCAAACCCGTCGTCACAGCTTCATCTCCACGCTGCTGGGGATCAAACACCTGGTGGTGGCGGTGAATAAAATGGATCTGGTGAACTTCAGCGAAGAGACCTTCGAGGAGATCCGCCAGAGCTACCTGACCTTTGCTGAACAGTTGCCGGGTAACCTTGATATTCGCTTTGTGCCGCTCTCGGCGCTGGAAGGGGATAACGTTGCCTCCCAGAGCGCCAACATGCCGTGGTACAGCGGCCCGACGTTGCTGGAAGTGCTGGAGACGGTTGAAATTCAGCGCGTGGTGGATACCCAGCCAATGCGCTTCCCGGTGCAGTATGTGAACCGCCCGAACCTCGATTTTCGCGGCTTCTCCGGCACCCTCGCCTCGGGCACCGTCACGGTGGGGCAGCGCGTCAAAGTGCTGCCGTCGGGTGTGGAGTCGTCCATTGCCCGTATAGTCACATTTGATGGCGATCTGCAGGAAGCGGGTGCCGGTGAAGCGGTGACGCTGGTGCTGAAAGATGAGATTGATATCAGCCGCGGCGATCTACTGGTGGATGCGCAGGAAACGCTGGCGGCGGTGCAGGGTGCTGCCGTGGATGTGGTGTGGATGGCTGAACAGCCGCTGACCGCAGGCCAAAGCTACGACATCAAAATTGCCGGTAAGAAAACCCGCGCCCGCGTGGACGGTATCCAGTTCCAGGTGGACATCAACAATCTGACCCAGCGTGAAGTGAGCGAACTGCCGCTGAACGGTATTGGCCTGGTGGATCTCACCTTTGACGAGCCGCTGGTGCTGGATAAATATCAGCAAAATCCGGTAACGGGTGGACTTATCTTTATCGATCGCCTGACCAACGTTACCGTTGGTGCAGGCATGGTGCGCGAGCCTAATCAACAGGCGGCAGCGGTGTCTGAATTCAGCGCCTTTGAGCTTGAACTGAATGCGCTGGTGCGTAAGCACTTCCCGCACTGGGGTGCACGCGATCTGCTGGGAGGCAAGTAATGGCCGCCCATGATGAGAACGTCGTCTGGCATCCTCATCCGGTTACCGTCGCTCAGCGGGAGCAACTCCACGGCCACCGTGGGGTTGTGCTGTGGTTTACCGGGCTGTCCGGCTCCGGTAAATCGACGGTCGCGGGCGCGCTGGAAGAGGCGCTGCATCAGCAGGGGGTGAGCACCTACCTGCTGGATGGCGACAACGTGCGTCACGGCCTGTGCAGTGATTTAGGGTTTAGCGATGAAGACCGCAAGGAGAATATCCGTCGGGTTGGGGAAGTGGCCAGCCTGATGGCGGATGCCGGGCTGGTGGTGCTGACCGCGTTTATCTCGCCTCACCGCGCCGAGCGGCAGATGGTACGCGAGCGCGTCGGTCAGGATCGATTTATCGAGGTGTTTGTCGATACGCCGCTGGAAATCTGCGAAGCGCGCGATCCGAAAGGGCTGTATAAAAAAGCCCGCGCGGGTGAGCTGCGAAACTTCACCGGCATCGACTCGGTCTACGAAGCGCCTGAATCCCCTGAGATCCACCTGGAAGGTCAACAATTGGTAACAAATTTAGTAAGCCAATTATTAGACCTGCTCAGACGGGACGATATTATCAGATCCTGAGACGGTATCGTTCGGGAGCTGTCTTCCCGAACGATGAGTCACGGTCACAGGATTAGCTATGCGCAACAGTGAAAACTACATGATTACCACCGGGTCGGATCCGATAGCGACCGACGACGAGACGACCTGGTCCTTTCCCGGGGCCTTCGTCGGCTTCGTCTCGTGGTTGCTGGCGCTGGGCATCCCGTTTCTCATCTACGGCGGTAACACGCTGTTCTTCTTTCTCTACACCTGGCCCTTCTTCCTGGCGCTGATGCCCGTGGCGGTTGTCGTCGGCATCGCCCTGCATTCACTGCTTAACGGCAAACTGCTGTACAGCACCGTTGTCACGATTGTGACGGTGGTCCTGATGTTTGGTCTGTTATTTTTGTGGCTCATGGGCTAACTTCAGCCATAATTCAAACCGTAACCAACTGTGTGACGATATTGAGCAGGGCGATTCTGCGGAAAAAATGTGGTACATTTGCCCGCGATGTTGCGGCATCTCTGTTACTCCGGCATAGAGCGCCGGGGGCGTTGTGGGATGAAGATGCCGTTTTTCAGGGGGCAGGATGGGTAAACTAACGCTGCTGTTGCTGGCTCTGCTGGTCTGGCTGCAATATTCGCTGTGGTTCGGTAAAAACGGACTGCACGACTATAGCCGGGTAAGTGATGACGTCGCGGCTCAGCAGGCAACTAACGCCAAACTTAAGGCGCGAAACGATCAACTCTTTGCTGAAATTGATGACCTCAATGGCGGGCAGGAGGCGATTGAGGAACGCGCACGCAATGAACTCAGTATGACTAAACCGGGCGAAACCTTTTATCGTCTGGTTCCGGATGCGTCTAAACGCAATCAGGGCTCAGCACAAAACAATCGATAATCAGGCCCAGGATTACGACATGGCAGTGACTTTTTCGGACGTATGCGCCGTGGTGCCGGCCGCGGGTTTTGGCCGGCGCATGCAGACAGAATGTCCCAAGCAATACCTCTCTATTGGCGATAAAACGATCCTCGAACATGCCGTGGCGGCGCTGCTGGCGCACCCCCGAGTGACGCGTGTCATCATCGCCATCAGTCCGGGCGATGCCCGGTTCGCACAGTTACCGCTGGCCGCTCATCCGCAGATCACCGTCGTTGATGGCGGTGCCGAGCGCGCCGATTCCGTGCTGGCGGGCATCCAGGCCGCTGGCGATGCCCAGTGGGTGCTGGTCCACGACGCTGCGCGCCCGTGTCTGCATCAGGACGATCTTGCGCGCCTGCTGGCGCTAAGTGAAACCAGTAAAGTCGGTGGCATTCTGGCCGCGCCGGTACGCGATACCATGAAGCGTGCCGAGCCTGGCAAACAGGCTATCGCGCATACCGTTGAGCGCGTCGATCTCTGGCACGCGCTGACGCCACAATTTTTCCCCCGCGAATTACTCCACGACTGCTTAACGCGCGCGCTTAAAGAAGGTGCGACCATCACCGACGAAGCCTCTGCGCTGGAGTATTGCGGTTTCCACCCAACGCTTGTTGAAGGGCGCGCTGATAATATAAAAGTGACGCGTCCGGAAGATTTACAGCTCGCGGAATTTTATCTTACCCGTTCGACCCATCAGGAGAAGGCATAATGCGAATTGGACACGGTTTTGATGTACACGCCTTTGGAGGCGTTGGCCCAATTATCATTGGCGGCGTGCGCATTCCTTATGAAAAAGGGCTGCTGGCGCATTCTGATGGCGACGTGGCATTACACGCCTTAACCGACGCCTTACTGGGCGCGGCGGCGCTGGGCGATATCGGCAAGCTGTTCCCGGACACCGATCCGGCGTTTAAAGGCGCAGACAGCCGTGCACTGTTGCGCGAAGCCTGGCGCCGTATTCAGGCGAAGGGCTACACCCTGGGTAACGTCGATGTGACGATCATCGCTCAGGCCCCCAAAATGCTGCCGCATATTCCTCAGATGCGCGTATTTATCGCTGAAGATCTGGGCTGCCATATGGATGACGTCAACGTCAAAGCGACCACCACGGAGAAACTGGGCTTTACCGGTCGCGGCGAAGGCATCGCCTGCGAAGCCGTGGCGCTGCTGGTGAAGGCGAGCAAATGACCGATTTTGACAACCTGACCTACCTGCACGGTAAACCGCTGGGGAGTGGTCTGCTGAAAGCCAGCCCCGAAGATTTCGTGGTCGTGGAAGATTTGGGCTTTGAGCCGGACGGCGAAGGCGAGCATATTCTGGTGCGCATCCTCAAAAATGGCTGCAATACCCGCTTTGTGGCCGATGCGCTGGCTAAATTCCTGAAAATCCATGCCCGCGAAGTGAGCTTCGCCGGGCAGAAAGACAAACACGCGGTCACCGAACAGTGGCTTTGCGCGCGGGTTCCAGGCAATGCGATGCCTGATTTAAGCAAATTTGAGCTTGAGGGTTGTAAGGTGCTGGAGTACGCCCGTCACAAGCGCAAACTGCGTCTGGGGGCGTTGAAAGGTAACCACTTTACCCTCGTACTGCGTGAAGTGACCGACCGTGACGACGTGGAAAAGCGCTTGCAGGCCATCAATGAACGCGGTGTGCCTAACTATTTTGGCGCACAGCGTTTTGGCATCGGCGGCAGTAACCTGCAGGGCGCACTGCGCTGGGCGCAGAGCGATGCGCCGGTGCGTGACAGGAATAAACGCAGTTTTTGGTTGTCGGCGGCCCGCAGTGCGTTGTTTAATCAGATCGTAAGCGAACGGCTGAAAAAACCGGACGCGAATCAAGTTGTTGTCGGCGATGCGCTACAATTAGCGGGACGCGGTAGCTGGTTTGTGGCAACGGCCGAAGAAATGGCCGATGTACAGTCGCGCGTGGACGCTAAAACGCTGATGATCACCGCAGCCTTGCCCGGCACGGGCGACTGGGGAACGCAGGGTGACGCGCTGGCCGCGGAGCAGGCAGCCGTGGCCGAAGCGCAAGAATTACAATCATTGCTGGTGCGGGAAAAAGTCGAAGCAGCACGCCGGGCGATGTTGCTCTACCCGCAGCAGCTAAGCTGGAACTGGTGGGATGACGTAACCGTTGAGTTACGTTTCTGGCTGCCGGCAGGTAGCTTTGCCACCAGTGTTGTCAGGGAACTTATCAACACGTCGGGTGATTATGCGAATATTGCTGAGTAACGATGACGGGATCCATGCGCCAGGCATTCAGACGCTGGCGAAACACCTTCGCGAATTTGCGGATGTGCAGGTCGTGGCTCCCGATCGTAACCGCAGTGGAGCGTCTAACTCATTGACGCTGGAGTCGTCGCTTCGCACCTTTGCTTTTGAAAATGGCGATATTGCCGTGCAGATGGGCACGCCAACGGACTGCGTTTTTCTGGGGGTGAATGCGCTGATGCGCCCGCGCCCGGATATCGTCGTTTCCGGGATTAACGCCGGGCCGAATCTGGGTGATGACGTTATCTACTCTGGTACCGTGGCGGCCGCAATGGAAGGCCGTCATCTTGGCTTTCCGGCGCTGGCGGTATCGTTAAATGGTCACACTCATTACGACACGGCGGCAGCGGTAACCTGTTCTATCCTGCGGGCACTTAGCCGTGAACCGCTGCGTACCGGACGCATCCTCAACATCAACGTGCCGGATCTCCCGCTGAATGAAATCAAGGGCATTCGCGTCACGCGTTGCGGAAGCCGTCATCCGGCCGATCAGGTCATCCCGCAGCAGGATCCGCGCGGCAACACGCTCTACTGGATTGGCCCTCCTGGCGATAAGTGCGATGCGGGGCCGGATACTGACTTTGCCGCTGTGGATGAAGACTATGTCTCGGTAACGCCGCTGCACGTAGATTTAACCGCGTATAGCGCGCATGATGTGGTGTCGGGCTGGCTTGATCGCGCAGGAGTGAACGCGCAATGGTAAGCAAACGTGTACAAACTCTTCTGGAACAACTTCGCGCACAGGGGATCCGCGACGAGCATGTGCTTGACGCGCTCGCCCAGGTTCCGCGTGAGAAATTTGTAGATGAGGCGTTTGAACACAAAGCGTGGGAAAACGTGGCCTTGCCCATCGGGCAGGGCCAGACGATTTCGCAGCCCTACATGGTGGCGCGCATGACGGAGCTGCTGGAGCTCACCCCCGACTCCCGCGTGCTGGAGATTGGCACCGGGTCCGGGTATCAGACTGCGATTCTGGCGCATCTGGTGCATCATGTGTGCTCGGTTGAGCGGATCAAAGGTTTACAGTGGCAGGCGCGTCGTCGCCTGAAACAACTTGATTTACACAATGTTTCGACACGACACGGTGATGGATGGCAGGGTTGGCAGGCTCGCGCCCCGTTTGACGCTATCATCGTGACGGCGGCTCCACCGGAGATCCCTGCGGCCCTGTTGTCGCAGCTGGATGAGGGGGGCATTCTTGTATTGCCTGTTGGCGATGAGCAGCAGCTGTTAAAGCGCGTTCGTCGACGTGGCGACGAGTTTATTATCGATACCGTAGAAGCCGTGCGCTTTGTGCCTCTGGTAAAGGGGGAACTGGCCTAAGACTCGGAATTATCCAGGGTTATTAAGGCAAATTCAGCGTATGGTGTGGCGCGAAAGAGTCGTGCCATCACGGTTAATTTTAAGTCACTGGTAGTTAACACATTCCTGGGGGATAAATGAGCGCGGGAAGCCCTAAATTCACCATCAGCCGTGTTGCGGCATTATCACTGGTTTCGCTCTGGCTGGCAGGCTGTTCGAGTTCTAACAATGCACCTGCGCCTGTCAGTTCTGTTGGCGGAAACAGCGGCTCCGGTAACACGTCCAGCGGAATGTTGATCACGCCGCCACCTAAAATGGGCACTGCTGCGTCGCAGCAAACACCACAAATTCAGCCTGTGCAACATCCTGTTACACAGCCAACACAGATTCAGCCAGTCGAACAACCTGTTCAGACCCAAAATGGCCGCATAGTGTATAACCGTCAGTATGGGAACATTCCGAAAGGCAGCTATACCGGCGGCAGCACCTATACCGTGAAACGTGGCGATACGCTGTTCTATATCGCGTGGATCACCGGGAACGATTTCCGTGACCTCGCGCAGCGCAACAACGTCCAGGCACCGTATGCGCTGGAAGTCGGGCAGACGCTCCAGGTGGGCAACGCAACGGGTACGCCGCTTACGCCAGGCAATACCGTTTCTGCAGCCGACGTGACTGCGCAAAATAACAGCGTTAAGCCTGCACAAAAATCCACCACGGTGGTTGCTTCACAACCTGTAATTACGTATTCTGAAGATTCAGGTGATCAGACTGCTAACAAAATGTTGCCGAATAATAAAGGGACTGCGACTGTTGTCACAGCACCGGCTACGGCACCTGTGGTTAGCTCTACTGAACCGACTGCCAGCAGTATGAGTTCCAGTTCGCCAATTTCAACCTGGCGCTGGCCAACTGACGGTAAGGTTATCGAGAACTTCTCTTCCTCCGAAGGAGGGAACAAGGGGATCGATATCGCAGGAAGTAAGGGACAGGCTATCATCGCGACCGCAGACGGACGCGTTGTGTATGCAGGTAACGCTCTGCGCGGTTACGGTAATCTTATTATCATCAAACACAACGATGATTACCTGAGTGCCTACGCCCATAACGACACAATGCTGGTCCGGGAACAACAAGAAGTTAAGGCGGGGCAAAAAATCGCTACCATGGGTAGCACCGGAACCAGTTCTACACGCTTGCATTTTGAAATTCGTTACAAGGGGAAATCCGTAAACCCGCTGCAGTACTTGCCGCAGCGATAAATTGACGGGGCATGCCAGCCAGGGTGTCTCGTTCAGGGATCACGGGTAGGAGCCACCTTATGAGTCAGAATACGCTGAAAGTTCATGATTTAAATGAAGATGCGGAATTTGATGAGAACGGAGCAGAGGCTTTTGACGAAAAAGCCTTAGTAGAAGAGGAACCCAGTGATAACGATTTGGCTGAAGAAGAGCTGTTATCGCAGGGTGCCACACAGCGTGTACTGGACGCGACTCAGCTTTACCTTGGGGAGATTGGTTACTCCCCACTGTTAACGGCCGAAGAAGAAGTCTATTTCGCACGTCGTGCTTTGCGTGGTGATGTTGCCTCGCGCCGTCGCATGATTGAAAGTAACTTGCGTCTGGTCGTGAAAATTGCCCGTCGTTACGGCAATCGTGGTCTGGCTCTGCTGGATCTGATTGAAGAGGGCAACTTAGGTCTCATCCGCGCAGTAGAGAAGTTTGACCCAGAACGTGGGTTCCGCTTCTCCACCTACGCGACCTGGTGGATTCGTCAGACCATCGAACGGGCCATTATGAACCAAACCCGTACGATTCGCCTGCCGATTCACATCGTCAAAGAGTTGAACGTCTATCTGCGTACCGCGCGCGAGTTGTCCCATAAACTGGACCACGAGCCAAGCGCAGAAGAGATTGCTGAGCAACTCGACAAACCGGTTGATGACGTAAGCCGCATGCTGCGTCTCAACGAGCGCATTACCTCGGTTGACACCCCGCTGGGTGGCGACTCCGAAAAAGCGCTGCTGGATATCCTGGCCGATGAAAAAGACAACGGCCCGGAAGACACCACGCAGGACGATGACATGAAACAGAGCATCGTCAAATGGCTGTTCGAACTGAACGCCAAACAGCGTGAAGTGCTGGCACGTCGTTTCGGTTTGCTGGGGTATGAAGCTGCGACACTGGAAGACGTCGGCCGTGAAATTGGCCTGACCCGTGAACGTGTTCGTCAGATTCAGGTTGAAGGTCTGCGCCGCCTGCGTGAAATTCTGCAGGGGCAAGGTCTGAATATCGAAGCGCTGTTCCGCGAATAAGCAACCTTTCGTCAAAAAAAGGCCCGTCGTGAGACGCGCCTTTTTTATCTCTTACGGCTGCGCCGTTTCGTGCAGCAGACGCCAGCTGATCTTCTCGCCTTCCCGATTGAGCACCGCGGTTGACCAGCGTACGTTGACGGGCTGGTCCGGGCGGGTCTGCGTCTCCCGGTAATGAAGCACCGCACCGTTATCCCATGACTGAATCGTGGCTAGCTCATCAATGATGATTTTAAGGCCGGGTCGGCTTCCGCGCTGGGCGTGCAGAAAACGGACAAGGGCGTCATGGTTTAAATGCGCCCCACTCGGGGGAACCATCAGAAAGTTTGGCTGGAAACGGGCGAGCAGGGCATCAATATTACCTTCACCGGCACCCAGCCAGTTTTCCAGTGCGATATGAATATCAATGATGTCGTGTTCGAAAGGCGTCATGGTTTCTCCTGTTGCAGTTGTGCAAGCACCTGCGGGTTGTTAAGACGAAATACAGAGATGACGGGCACCAGGGTGATGGCCGAAGCAACCAGAAACATCCCGTGCCACGCGGCGACGGGGGGCAAATACCTCTGGGCCAGATCCAGCACCTGTGCCAGCAGAAAGGCACCCGCAAAAAAACTCAGCTGACGATTAAGATTCCACAGCGCGCTGGCATCAGCCATCTCTTCCCGACGCGTTGTCAGAAATGCGCTGCTCTGCGCCGTACTGCTGCAAAGACTGCCTCCTGTGCCCATTAATGCAAACGCAACGATCGCTGGCAGCGTGCCCGTGGTCGCACTGACGCTGAGCAAAAGCAGAATACCTGACGCCTGAAGCAGGCAACCCGCGATCAACAGAGGTCGGGGGCCGACACGGTTAAAGTAACGGCCCGTTGCGGTGATGGCCATAAATGATGCCAGAGACCACGGCAGCATCAGCATGCCCGTCGCGGCTGGCGTTATGTTGGCCACGCTCTGCAGATAAAACATGCCGGTGACGTTTATTCCGATAAACATGCCGGGGACACATACATAAACCATCATGGAAACGCGCAGAAGCGGATCGGCGATCAAACTCAGGTTCAGCAGTCGGTTTGCTTTCATCGCGGGCATTTCATGCTTAAGCCACAGACAGGCCAACGCAAAGGTCAGGAGAGCAACCGGGAGGGTAGCAAAAAATACCCACCGCCAGCTTAACGCCTGAACCAGTACGCCCCCTAACGCAGGTGAGCATGCGGGGGCAAGCAGTGCAACCAGCATGACGGCGGAAGAGAGCCTGGCGCGTTCATGCGCTTTAAACTGTTGCCAGGTCAGCGCCTGCCCTACGGGGATCAATAAGCCACCGCCCACGCCCTGCAGCACCCGCCAGGCAATCAGACTTTCAAGTGTGGCAGACAAGCCTGCCGCGGTGGAGGCTACGCTAAAGAGAACCAGCGAGAGAAGGATGACGTGCTTTGCCCCGATGCGGCGCGTCAGGGCACTGCTGAACGGGATCACCAGCGTCAGGCCGGCAATATACCCGTTACTGACCCAGGCGAGTGCAGAGGGCGTGGCGTGATAGGTCTGCGCCATTGCCGGAAAGGCGACGCTGGCGATAAACATGTTGATCAAATCAAGAAAAAAGCCCAGCAGATAGACTACGGCGACTTTGCTGCGATACGTCATGGTGGATCCTCCGGTGAGGGGGCGTATCGTATCGGCTTGTCCGGTGCCGATAAACGCAACAATTCGCGATATACTGTCAAAACTATTTTGACAATTTTGAAGGTTAACGATGCTGAATCTCCAGCGAACGGCGATGTTTGTGGCGGTAGCAGATGCGGGCAGTTTTACTGCCGCCGCAGAGTCGATGGGGCTGACAAAGGCCGTGGTCAGCTTCAATATTCGCCAGCTGGAAGATGAGCTGGGAGTCACGCTGCTGTTGCGATCCACCCGTCGCCTGACGTTAACCGAGGCGGGCGTGCTTTTTCATCAGCGAAGCGTCAGGCTTTTACAGGAGGCTGAACGCCTGCAGGATGACGTTCGCGCTAACCATGCCGGCCTGACCGGCGAATTGCGGATCACCACCACGCCCGAATACGGTTCGCAGGTGGTTGTGCCTTTGCTGGCCGAATTTAGCCAGCAGCATCCGGAGCTTCGCGTTCGTCATGTTTCGTCGTCTCAGCATGCCGATCTTATCTCGGAGCGCTTTGATGTCGCCATCCGGCTGGGAACACTCGCTGATTCGCGCTACCACGCCGCCTTGATTTCAAACTTTACTATCCTGCCGGTTGCCGCCCCCGGGTGGCTGGCTAACCATCCCGTTGAATCTCTCGAACACCTGGCGCAGGCCGAGTGGATCGTTCACGAGCGTTTACCTTCGCCGCTGCACTGGCAGGTAAAAGATGCAGCTGGCAATCTGGTTGCCTTTGAGATTAAAAAAGCCCCGCGCCTGTACGCAGATAGCGCCCAGGCGCTGATGGCTTTCGCGCATGCGGGATGTGGTGTGGCGCTGCTGCCGGAGTGGCTGGTGCGAAACGCACTGAATTCGGGGGTTCTGGTATCGCTTTTACCGGGATACACGTTTGCTCAGCAGGGCATCTATGCCGTTTATCCAGATGCCCAGCATGTGCCCGCTAAGGTTCGGACATTTATTGATTTTATGCGTGCCCGGGTGAACTAGTCATGCATCATCTTTTTGATCAGTGCCGTAAATTGTTCCCGCTCGTCCTGGCTGAGACGCCCTAAAAACGCCTCATCCACCTCATTGCCGACCGGTTTACAGCTTGCAAGCAGGGCTTCCCCTTCAGGCGTGAGGAAGACAAACCGGCGGCGCTTATCCGCAGGATCGTGTTCGCGCTTCACCAGCCCACGCGATTCCATGCGGCTCAGCATTTCGGCCAGCGTCGCTTTTGTGCTCACGGCAACTTCCGTCAGGGCGACCTGCTCGATCCCCGGATTTTCAGAAACAGATCGCATCACCGCATATTGCGGCTTGGTCAGCGCCGGTAAAGCATGTTGCCAGTGGGCAGTATGCTGTTGAAAAAGCTGCCGTAGCAGGTGGAACGCTTCTTGTCTCAGTTCCATGAACACTCCGACGAAAAAAATCTCCCCCTATGATAGCCGCTATTGCCTGCGATTTTAACGCAGCAGTTTTTAGCATTATGTGTGATCGTGTACGAACAATATTGTCAGGTCAGCTCACCGGGAGTAACGTAGTCATTATGTTCGTATGCGAACAAATTAATTGAGGTGCTGAATGAGATTGATCGTGGGAATGACGGGAGCAACAGGTGCTCCGCTGGGTGTGGCTTTACTGCAGGCGTTACGGGACATGCCAGAGGTTGAAACCCATCTGGTGATGTCGAAATGGGCGAAAACCACCATTGAGCTGGAAACGCCTTATACCGCGCAGGATGTCGCCGCCCTGGCAGATGTCGTTCACAGTCCTGCCGATCAGGCTGCCACCATCTCCTCCGGCTCGTTTCGTACCGACGGCATGATCGTCATTCCCTGCAGCATGAAAACGCTGGCGGGTATCCGCGCGGGCTATGCCGAAGGGCTGGTGGGACGTGCGGCAGACGTGGTGCTGAAAGAGGGGCGCAAGCTGGTGCTGGTCCCGCGTGAAACGCCGCTCAGCACCATTCATCTGGAGAACATGCTCGCGCTTTCCCGCATGGGGGTGGCGATGGTGCCGCCCATGCCTGCGTATTACAACCACCCGCAAACCGCCGATGATATCACCCAGCATATCGTGACCCGCGTACTCGACCAGTTTGGTCTGGAGCACAAAAAGGCGCGTCGCTGGAACGGCCTGCAGGCGGCGAAACATTTTTCACAGGAGAATAACGATGGCATTTGATGATTTGAGAAGCTTCCTGCAGGCGCTCGATGAGCAAGGGCAACTGCTGAAAATTGAAGAAGAGGTCAATGCGGAGCCGGATCTGGCGGCGGCCGCTAACGCGACGGGACGTATCGGTGATGGTGCGCCTGCGCTGTGGTTCGATAACATTCGCGGGTTTACCGATGCCAGGGTGGTGATGAACACCATCGGCTCCTGGCAGAACCACGCCATTTCGATGGGGCTGCCGGCGAATACCCCGGTCAAAAAGCAGATCGATGAGTTTATTCGCCGCTGGGATAAATTCCCGGTCGCACCGGAGCGCCGGGCCAACCCCGCATGGGCGCAGAATACGGTGGACGGTGAGGAGATTAGCCTGTTCGACATCCTGCCGCTGTTTCGCCTGAACGACGGGGACGGCGGTTTTTATCTCGACAAAGCGTGCGTTGTCTCGCGCGATCCGCTCGACCCGGACCATTTCGGCAAGCAGAACGTCGGTATTTATCGCATGGAAGTGAAGGGCAAACGTAAGCTCGGCCTGCAGCCGGTGCCGATGCATGATATCGCCCTGCATCTGCATAAAGCCGAAGAGCGTGGTGAAGACCTGCCGATTGCGATTACGTTGGGCAACGATCCGATCATCACCCTGATGGGCGCAACGCCGCTGAAATACGATCAGTCCGAGTATGAAATGGCCGGGGCGCTGCGTGAAAGCCCGTACCCGATTGCGACCGCGCCGTTGACCGGCTTCGATGTGCCGTGGGGGTCTGAAGTGATCCTGGAAGGGGTGATTGAAGGCCTTAAACGTGAAATTGAAGGGCCGTTCGGTGAGTTTACCGGGCACTATTCGGGCGGACGCAATATGACGGTGGTCCGTATTGATAAAGTCTCGTACCGCACCAAACCGATTTTCGAATCCCTCTATCTCGGGATGCCCTGGACCGAGATCGACTACCTGATGGGGCCAGCCACCTGTGTGCCGCTTTACCAGCAACTGAAAGCGGAGTTCCCTGAAGTGCAGGCGGTGAACGCGATGTACACCCATGGTCTGCTGGCGATCATCTCCACCAAAAAACGCTACGGTGGTTTTGCCCGCGCGGTCGGTTTACGCGCCATGACCACCCCGCATGGCCTGGGCTATGTGAAGATGGTGATTATGGTGGATGAAGATGTCGATCCGTTCAACCTGCCGCAGGTGATGTGGGCGCTGTCATCGAAAGTGAACCCGGCAGGGGATCTGGTGCAGCTGCCGAACATGTCGGTTCTTGAGCTTGATCCTGGGTCCAGCCCGGCAGGTATCACCGACAAGCTGATTATTGATGCCACCACGCCTGTTGCGCCGGATAACCGCGGTCACTACAGCCAGCCGGTGCAGGATTTACCTGAAACCAAAGCCTGGGCTGAAAAGCTGACTGCGATGCTGGCAGCACGCCAATAAGGAGGAAAAGATGATTTGTCCACGTTGTGCCGATGAGCAAATTGAGGTGATGGCCACATCACCGGTGAAAGGGATCTGGACGGTTTATCAGTGCCAGCATTGCCTGTATACCTGGCGCGATACCGAGCCGCTGCGTCGTACCAGCCGCGAACATTACCCTGAAGCGTTCCGCATGACGCAGAAGGATATTGATGAGGCGCCGCAGGTACCGACCATTCCGCCATTGTTGTAAAAAAAAGCCCGGTGGCGCTGCGCTTACCGGGCAGTAACATCGTGCGGTCTGTTTTGCCGGGTGGCGGCTTCGCCTTACCCGTCCTACAAAACCCGTAGGCCCGGTAAGCGCAGCGCCACCGGGCAAAGATCGCAGAGAACTAAACCAGACTTTTCAGCCGATAAATCCACTCCAGCGCCTGACGTGGCGTCAGTGAATCCGGGTCGAGATTCTCCAGCGCTTCAACGGCGGGTGACGTCTCTTCCGCAGGTGCCAGCAGCGACATTTGCGTGCCGTCAATCTGGGTGGCCGCCGCATTCGGTGACAGGCTTTCCAGCTCGCGCAGTTTCTGACGCGCGCGTTTAATTACCTCTTTAGGCACACCCGCCAGTGCCGCGACGGCCAGGCCATAGCTCTTGCTCGCGGCCCCCTCCTGCACCGTGTGCATAAAGGCGATGGTATCGCCATGCTCAAGCGCATCCAGGTGGACGTTTGCCACGCCCTCCATTTTCTCCGGCAACTGCGTCAGTTCAAAGTAGTGCGTCGCGAACAGCGTCATGGCCTTGATTTTATTCGCCAGGTTTTCCGCACACGCCCATGCCAGCGACAGTCCGTCGTAGGTTGAGGTGCCGCGTCCGACTTCGTCCATCAGCACCAGGCTGTGTTCTGTCGCGTTGTGCAGGATATTGGCGGTTTCCGTCATTTCGACCATAAAGGTGGAACGGCCGCTGGCCAGATCGTCCGCCGCACCCACGCGGGTGAAGATACGATCGATGGGGCCAATCTCCACTTTCTGCGCCGGAACGTAGCTGCCGATGTAGGCGAGCAGGGCGATAAGCGCCGTCTGGCGCATATAGGTACTTTTACCGCCCATGTTCGGACCGGTAATGATCAGCATTCTTCGCTGTGGCGACAGGCTCAGCGGGTTAGCGATGAACGGCTCGTTCAGTACCTGCTCCACCACCGGGTGGCGGCCTTCGGTAATGCGAATGCCGGGCTTGTCGGTAAAGGTCGGGCAGGTATAGTTCAGCGTTTCAGCACGCTCAGCCAGATTCACCAGCACATCCAACTCCGCCAGCGCGCCAGCGCTTAACTGCAGGTCCGCGAGGTGTGGCATCAGCATGTCGAACAGCTCGTCGTAAAGCTGCTTTTCCAGGGCCAGCGCTTTGCCTTTCGAGGTGAGAA
The DNA here is from genome assembly GCF_049237265.1 of Enterobacter cloacae complex sp. IR5384. Taxonomy (NCBI): domain Bacteria; kingdom Pseudomonadati; phylum Pseudomonadota; class Gammaproteobacteria; order Enterobacterales; family Enterobacteriaceae; genus Enterobacter; species Enterobacter cloacae complex sp. IR5384. Next base: position 121,348 of record NZ_JBMKHJ010000014.1, read on the forward strand.
CTTTGTCCTCATACTCTTTCAGCTCAGGAATGATGTAGCGCTCAGCGTTTTTCAACGTCTGGCGACGCACATAGTGAATCGGCGCCAGATGGCTCTGCCCGCGGCTGATCTGAATATAGTAACCGTGGACTGCGTTATAGCCGACTTTCAGGGTATCGAGCCCGAGACGTTCGCGCTCGCGGATCTCCAGCTTGTCGAGGTAATCCGTTGCGCCGTCCGCCAGCGCGCGCCATTCGTCCAGCTCTTCGTTGTAGCCAGGGGCAATTACGCCACCGTCGCGCACCAGAACCGGCGGCGCATCTATGATAGCGCGCTCCAGCAGATCGCGGAGCTCAGCAAACTCGCCCATGGTTTCGCGCAGTTTCTGAACCGGTGCGCTGTCAACGTCGCTCAGTTGAGCACGCAGTTCCGGCAACTGCTGGAAGGCATGACGCATTCGTGCAAGGTCGCGAGGCCGCGCCGTGCGCAGCGCCAGACGAGCCAGAATACGCTCCAGATCGCCCACCTGACGCAGCACAGGTTGCAGCTCGGTGTAGCGATCCTGCAGCGCGGCAATGGTCTGCTGACGACAAACGAGCGTATCCGTATCGCGGACGGGCATATGCAGCCAGCGCTTCAGCATGCGGCTGCCCATCGGCGTCACGGTGTTATCGAGCACGGATGCCAGCGTGTTCTCAACGCCACCCGCCAGGTTCTGAGTGATCTCCAGATTCCGGCGCGTGGCCGCATCCATAATGATGCTGTCCTGCTGGCGCTCCATGGTGATAGAGCGGATATGCGGCAGGGCGGTGCGCTGGGTGTCTTTCACATACTGCAAAAGGCAACCCGCGGCGCACAGTCCACGCGGGGCGTTTTCCACCCCAAAGCCAATCAGATCGCGGGTGCCAAACTGCAGGTTGAGCTGCTGGCGAGCGGTATCAATTTCAAATTCCCACAGCGGACGGCGGCGCAGGCCGCGACGACCTTCGATCAACGCCATTTCGGCAAAATCTTCGGCATACAGCAGTTCCGCCGGGTTGGTGCGCTGTAGTTCGGCTGCCATGGTTTCCCGGTCAGCCGGCTCGCTCAGACGAAAACGCCCGGAGCTGATATCCAGCGTGGCGTAACCAAACCCTTTGCCGTCCTGCCACAGGGCCGCCAGCAGGTTATCCTGACGCTCCTGGAGCAGGGCTTCGTCGCTAATGGTGCCTGGCGTGACGATACGCACGACCTTGCGTTCAACCGGGCCTTTTGAGGTGGCCGGATCGCCGATCTGCTCACAGATGGCAACCGACTCGCCCTGATTCACCAGCTTGGCCAGGTAGTTTTCTACCGCATGATGCGGAATGCCTGCCATTGGGATGGGTTCACCTGCCGATGCGCCACGTTTGGTCAGAGAGATGTCGAGCAGCTGCGATGCCCGTTTAGCATCGTCATAAAACAGCTCGTAAAAATCGCCCATACGGTAAAACAGCAGAATTTCCGGATGCTGCGCTTTCAGCTTCAGGTACTGCTGCATCATGGGGGTATGGCTAGAGAAGTCCTTATCAATGTCTTCATTCATATTGATTTTACTCATTTTTTAATTCTTTCAAGTGCTCATATGGCCCCAGGTAAAACCCCTTTAAACCCACATAAACCCATAAATTTGTAGCTCACTTGTAGCCCAAAGCGTGATAGATTGGTTGTACTCCTTCTTTGGGTTACAAATGGTGGTGATACTTTGAAAACAACTCTCAATCAGGCTTTTATTATCAACAAGTTAAGTATTAATGTTAAGCCTGAGCTCAGTAGCTCTGGAAAAGTCGTTTTCGAAGCCAACCCTGACCAAAAACCTTACATAGTTTTTGACGATCATCGAGATTCACCCGTTGGCTTCGGTGTGAAGGTCAGTTTGACGAAAAAAACCTATGTAATCCAGCGAAGAGTAGCCTCTTCAGATCGTAATGTCAGTGAGGGTAAGAAGCCAAGCTCTGTCTTGAAAGTAAAGGTTGGGAATGTGTCCGATTTTCCGAGTATCGATCAAGCCCGTGAGGCAGCTCGGCAGTTGGTTCAGACAATGATTGCAACAAAGAGAAATCCCAACAAGATTAAAAGGGAACTCGATCTGGCTGAATTGACCGTGAGTGAAGCTTTTGCCCAATACAGGAGTCACTTACTTGGCAGAACCAAACCTGCTAAACCAAACACTCTCAATGTGTTAGACAAAGCTGAGAATCGGTTGAAAGAATGGCAAAACCTTCGAATCAAGGATCTTACTGGTAATGAAATCCTTCGAAAGTTTGACGAGATTGCTTCAAGAGCCAGAACAGCAGCAGAACAGACTTTTAGGTGGGCCAATGTTGCTGTAAAACACGCAATCGAGATTGAAGCTGGGAATGCTCAGACCCAGCAACGACAACCTTCGTTGTCCTATAATCCTTTTTCAATTTTAAAGGTACAGAAGAAGTTCAGAACACGATCTGAGCTGGAAGATAGCTATCGTGCCAAGGGCGTACGAAATCCATTGTCCCCCAAAGATACTTTGGGACGGTTTCTAGCTGCATTACACAATAAGAGAGGTTTTAATCGTTTGGGTTGTGATTATCTGTTGCTGACCATTTTGACAGGAGCCAGGAAAGAAGAGACAGCAACACTGTGCTGGCGAGAGGCCCTGACAGAAGAGGAAGTCAGAACGACAAGCTATGTCGATCTCGAAAACCGGGTTATTCGCTTTTACGACACGAAAAATCGTAACGACCATGAGCTTCCAATCTGTGATGCTACAAAGCGAATTCTGGAAGACCGACGAGATATCGTCAACGATACCGAAATACGGGCAGATAAACGCAAATGGGTTTTTCCGGCTCGTTCATCACGAAGCAAGGTTGGACATTATTCTGACAGTAAAAGCTTGCGCGAGTATATCTGTCAGGAAGCTGGAATAATGAAGCTGGGAATGCACGATCTGCGAAGAACTTTTGGCCGTGTTGCAGAAGAACTAACTTCGTATGCAGTGGTGAAAAGATTGCTTAACCACCGTAATACCACGGACCCTACTGAAAGATATGCTGAGCCTGATAACGAGCGAGTTTTTGAGGCACTTCAACGGATTGAGCTTCATATGCTGATGACAGTACCTGAGTTGTATAATACACTTTTGGCTTCGGCGAAATATCAACCATTGCCAACAAATTAGGGGGACAGGGAATGAGTGCAATCGATACTTTAAGGGAATATGCTGAAGTATGGCGGCTATTTGGTAGTATGCCAGATGATGCAACCCTGAGTGCTGAAGTTTCGGCCCTTTACCTTGGTGTAAGTGTCAAAACATTGGCTCGTTATCGCCAGACTGGTAATGGCCCTGCTTATATCCAATACCAGGCTGAAGATAGCAAAGCAAGAAATCAACGCGTAAATTATCTGTTGGGTGATTTAAAAACCTGGCGGGATAATCATAAAGTGAACAGCACAATGGAAGCAGCACAGGTCCGTGGGTTGGCTTTTGCTTCTTTGGCTGATTTTACCAAGCCAGAGCCTTTCTGGACTATTGATAATAAAATTTATTCTCATGCCCTTACTGTATCTGACGAAGTATTCAAGGAGCTATTAAATACCTCTCGCGCAGAAGTTATTTGGATCTCTCTTGAGAAAGTGTTGTTTGAGAACTGGCATGCTTCGAGAGAGCGCCAGAAATGGAATGACGTTTTTGTTAGTGTACTAAGTGGGATGGTTAAATCATGTGAAATTGAACAAGAACGTCATATACTTAATGATATTTTATGATTAATTTCATTCCCAATATAAAATTAAATTTATATTGGGAAATAGTCATTTGCGGAAGTATAAATTGTTCAACAGCATTATTTATTATTTTAATCAAATGGAATGCCGTCTGTAGGATATCTTCTTTTGGGATTTTTAACCGGCTTTGTTTTACTCCCTGCACGATAAAAGTTAAACGAATTGGCAAAGTCTTCTGTCTCCAGTCTGGACTTTCTAAATTTATCCATCAGATCTTCATTGAAACGACGAGGGATTCCTTTAACACACAAGTTTGAATTAAGGTATACTTGGTTATCTATGGCGTCACGAATAAGTATTTTTCTCTCAAATAACTCTTTGAATGCGCGTGAGACATTTGATTTATTCAGCCCAAGATCTTTGGCTATACGTGACTGTGAAAAATCAGGGATAATATTTCCATAATCAATTACTGAGAAGAGATAAAGCACAATTCTAAACGCTGTGGGCGTCAAATCCATCCTGGCGAGTGTGGCCATATTGCCTTTGAATATCATTGAGAAATCGTCTCTGAATGACGTTTTTTTATAGCTATTTGCTTTAATCTTTATTTCTTCCAGATCTTCGGGCATAACCTCTAATGCTTCTGCAATAATGGACTTTTGTTCTTTAGTTAATACAACGCTTGTGATTGACATGATGGCTCCTTTTTTATTGTTGTGATTACATATATGGCACATTTAATTTATTTGTCAACTTGGTTGGTAGTATTATTTAATTGTATTTACTTTGAGATTTTACGGTTGTTATTTAGTGGGAGATGGTTGGTTATCAAATTTAAAACAAGGGGTGCTAAATTTCACCATCACCTGTTATGTAATTAATGATTTTTGGTTCTGAAATTAATAACGGCAGGGTTTGTTTAATTATTTGATTTTATTGGTTAATTTTCAATTGTGTTCTGCAAGATAAAAGAGTGATAAAGAAATAAGAAACCACAGTTTTGCATTAGAATGATACTCAAGGCCTTGGTGTACCTGATGAAAACACTTTTATTATTGTTTTTCTTACATTATATCATTTCTTAAGTGAAGCCTGCGCAACTGTGTGTTGCGCCATTGGGCTTCAGAACATTACTACAGTATTTTCTGTAAGTATAAATACGCTTCGCGCACGAGTTCATAGACCTGAGGTTAACTGTCATTACAAATACGCTTCGCGCAAAAAATCAGGAGGCTGAGTTGATCGGGAAAGCGAACACAGATACATGATTTGCCCATTTGCTGAGTACGGCTCACGCCGGGACCCTTCGGAAAAACCCTTTCTGCTTCAGCGAGTGAGTGCTGTGGGCACTCAGCGGCGCTGCCAGGGAAACAAAATTATGGTTTTCACCGGTTTGGTAAAAATAATTAACATTTATCGGTAGTCGGGGCGTAAGCCAGTGCGTAGCACGCTCTCAAAAATATTCCTGTGGTTTTTTTATCTGAAATATGGAAATGACTCAGATAATTGAAATATGAAATAGTAATGCAATCTGGAGGACTCAATATCTCCACAGTGAAAGCTGTTTTAAGTGAGAATAGAATAAATATTGTTTTATAAAAATATTTTTAAATTACTATTGATTTTATTTTTGAAGATGATAGTACTTAATTATAAAAACAAAAAATGGAGAAAATTATGAGTGCTATTGATGTTTTATCTCAGGAGGAAAAGTTTATACATGTTGTTGATAAATTTATAACCCATCATCACAACAGCGTTAATAACAATGTCTTTTACAAAAAACTTTATGTTCTCTTCGCCGGGTATCATCTGAAGTATTTTTATTCACGGGCGCAGTATCGCAATTCATGTTATCACGTTGATAATATTATGCAGATGTTTACAGGAGTCGTTTCAACCCTGAACACAACTCTGCTCAGGAAGCTTGCAAACAGCAATACATTGCTGCATTGCCTGAATTCACTTGTGAATTATATTTCAGGCAATCTGGACGAAGCAGAGCATATTTATGCTGATTTGCTGGCTCAGTATGAAAAGAAACGCATTGCAGGCTCTCTGGCTTATACTCCGCCAGGCTCAGTGATCAGGAAAAGACTTTGATAGCGGCAGCAGCGTGTACAAGGAATGGGATGCTGAATGGTGGAGAGAAATGGAGCTGGCGTTTCCGGCAGGTCAAAATCGAGTATTAAAAAGGCAGGAGCCACCCAGTTGGCGTCCCGCCTGTCGTGATGGCTTTAAGGTGGGTTTACTTATCAACGACCTGCCAGCCATCATCCGTTTTGACAAGGGTTACAGCAGCAGTACGCTTTTCGTTATCGACAATAGCCGTCACATTGCATTTATAACTTTTATCAGAGACTTCTACGCAGTCATGCTTTTTGACTGATTTTAATTCGCGCAGTGCGTCTTTTGGGACATCCTTGCCTGCTATAGATTTCACGAAAGCATTCGCCTGCGCAACGACCTTATTCATGGCAGTGTAAATATCCTGTTCGGAAGGTTCGCTGTTACAGCCACTCAGCAACGATGCAGCGGTAACGAGTGTGATAACGGCATAAGTTTTCATAAATAATTCCCTGGCTGTAACGTGAGTTATTGAATCAGACCTGTATTCATTCTGCTTGTATTTTCAGAGAACGACCATTTGCTGACCGTTTCTCCTTTAAATTCGATTTCCAGCGTTTTGGCCTGCGTCTGTGAGCCCCCCGTCAGCAGCCCGACAACGGGAATAAATGTGGTGGCATCAAACTGATTGTTATCCATCGAATAAGTCCATTCTTCATTTCCACTATCAAGTGTAGTCTTGGTTTCGGGCTCGCCTAATGCGGTAATTATTTCTGATTTCGTTGTTTTATTTTTGATGATTTTTGACTGCAGACTTTGTGATGTTTCGTTTTTGAGATGCTGATTGCCTGATGTCGAACAGCCAGAAATAAGTAAAGCGGAAATAAAAAACGCAGAAGTAATGAATTTTTTCATAGGTCCCTCATGTTAATTTTTTATGTTTGCTGTGGTGTGAAATTAATATCACCGTATAAAGATAACTCTGTCTGCATAGGTCTTTTTAATTATGCAGATAAGAATAATAACGCTGGCAAAAAACGTAATGACTGAGACAGGAGTACTGCCGGTCAATGAAAATACTAACCAGGCGAGAGCTAATGCCACGAATTGAAAAAGGAATGCCACACTGAGCGGACTTTCACCATAGGCCACTTTTGCATGGCAGCCTTTGCAAATCCGCACGCCGTGCGGGCTTTGTGTAAAGCAGAAGGGGCAGCTAATCGTTTTATTATCCATCATGACTCCATGGCCTGATTTAAGGTGATGTATTTTTGAACATTTTCGATGAATGACCCGCTTTAGTAAAATTGCTTGTACCGATCGATGATTGCTTTGTGATTGGTTTTAACTATTGTAATCAAATTATCGATCTATATAAACGATCAATAATTTATTGACTATCATTGCATTATAAACTAAGGATTCTTATGGTGTGAGGTGCTGGTTATTACTAACTGATTGTTCCTGAAGGGAATGACCGGCTGTGAAAGGAATGGGTTCTAATAGGTGCAGATGAAGAATCTTGCGGAAATGATGTATTGTGGCATGCAGCAGTGACAGTCCCTTGCGCCTTAGAAGTACAACAATTTGGCTGAGTAGTAAAAGCCACGCCTTCAGGCGACGCTGGCGGGGTATCTGACGGGTTGTATTGTGCAGCTTGCTCCTGAGCTGAATGATACCCACTGTCTCCTGTTGTCTTTCCAGACGAATTTTTTCTTCAAGCTGATGGATTTTCTCCAGAATCGTTTCCCGGTTTGCAGCCTGTTCTTCAGACTCGCATGATGGCATTGGCATTGGCATTGGCATTGGCATTGGCATTGGCATTGGCATTGGCATTGGCACTGTTAATGGCACAGGTGCAGGTACTGTTGGCTTTTGTGCTTGTTTCAGTAAAGTCAGATGTTCCGGTACGAAATCAATCAATGTTTGCAGGGAAGACCAGCCATATTTTTTACCCAATTGAGAGGCTTTAAAGGCAATACCTTGGTACTGAAATGAAAAGCCGTTCATTTTTCCCGTTGAGGCGATATTGGGTTTGCAGCTGACGTCTACCTTTTCCAGCATAGCGATAAAAGTCAGCAAATCAGGGCGGCCGGTTAACGCATTATCAATCAGGCTCTGCAGAGTGGACCTGGGGCAGGGAGTTGTCGTTCTTTCAGCCATCATCAGCTCGTTGCGGGAAGGCTTTCTTTTCTCCTGACTATGACTACTGATTGCAGATGTGGTTTGAGTGAGTTTGTGGACTTTCTGAATCGCCACGGATAATCTAGACACTTCCGAGCCGTTGATAATACTGGTTTTCATATTCTGTCGGTGACATCTGTTCGCTAGAACCATGCCGACGCTTACTGTTA
>NZ_JBMKHJ010000015.1:0-119030 GCF_049237265.1 Enterobacter cloacae complex sp. IR5384
TCAGACACCGTCTGAATTTGCAGCGGGCTGGAGAAAGGGTCATTCTGAGAATGAAGATTCCGACGTTACTAACTGAGTGTTGTATCTAATCGTGGGGGCAGGTCAGTGGCAATGTAATGTCGCAGTGAATGAAACTCTGGAACCCCTAATTTTTTGCGATAACCACTAAACCAGCGGGTGAAGTAGTGGCTGTATGACCCTTTATAGAAAGTTAACTGCGGGAACAGTCTACCCTTTTGGTTCTGTACATAGTCCAAAAATCCCATATCTATCAATTTGTTATGAATTGGTATTGTACGTTTACTGTTCTCCGTTTTGACCACCTGTCCATCATGACGATCATCAATCCTGATGCACCATCTTCCCTCATTTTTAAATATATCACCATGATATAGCTGACAAATTTCATTAGCTCTCATCCCCGTAAATCGACCAAGCAAAATAATCCATCTCTTCCAGTCAGGTAAAGTACTGATCCCATTCTCCAGACATCTGATCTGAGCAGAGGTATATGCCTCTCGCTTTTGGGAAACTGGCTCGCGATCCTTTTGGAGCAACCCCTCAAAGGGATTTTGAAAATCATAGTCAGTGCGATGTTTCAGCCATCGGAAAAAACCACTGATTTTCTTAACATATTTGTTCTTTGTAGGAATCGCGACATCGAGCCCGCTAATGAATTCAGCAGCCCTGCTACGCTTAAGCACCTGATCAGTGAAGCTAAAGTACTTTTCAATACAGCGTTTGATAGAAGAAAATTCCCTTTCACAAACTTCACGGCTTTTAAACTCAACGTACTGCTCAGCATGTAGTTTTAGCTCGCTGAGCGACAAGTCTGAATGAGGGGATTGAATCAAATCGATTGTAGTCGTGGCGGTTTCAGTACTCAGCCAAGGACGATCTGCAAAGCGTAAAGATCGCTTTGTCGCTTCAGTCTTTGAACGCGTACCTAACGAACGACGAAACTCGCGGCGTTTACCACAAGGTAAGACGTTAACTTTCCGGTAGTACCAGATCCCATGACGGGAGAGCATAAGGGACATCGTGTAGCCTACTGGTGATACACAGTTTTTGTACCACTAAGGCTATGGAGGAGAGATTTCAGTACTATAGCGTATAGCTATCAAGTACTTACCCAGAAATGGGTGGGGGCCCTGCCAGCTACATCCCGGCACACACGTCGTCTGCCCTGGCTGCTTCCTTCCGGACCTGACCTGGTGAACAGAGTAGCGTTGCGGGAGAACCAACAGGGCCCCCATTGTGAGCGTTGTTAACCAACGCGCTGGCGCATTATCCCTGTGCTAACGGTCAATTGCAAGCTGCCAGCAACCGGATGGTGGTTTCTTGCGCAAACAGGCACAGCAATCGGCGCAATCTTCGTTTAACATGACACTTCACTCATCCCCACAGGTGTACTGATGGACGAACACGACTCCTTTCCACAGCGAGTGTGGCAAATTGTGGCCTCCATTCCGGAGGGCTACGTGACAACCTATGGTGACGTCGCACGTCTTGCTGGCTCCCCCCGCGCGGCGCGTCAGGTGGGTGGCGTGCTAAAACGGCTTCCTGAAGGCAGTACATTGCCCTGGCATCGGGTTGTGAATCGTCATGGTGCCATCTCGCTCACCGGGCCGGATTTGCAGCGCCAGAGGCAGGCATTACTTTCAGAAGGGGTACAGGTGTCCGGGTCAGGGCAGATTGATTTGCAGAAGTATCGCTGGGTGTATTGAGCCCCTCCCCCGAAGGAGAGGGGAACACATTACAGCTGAGTCGGTGGGGTAGGTACAGACGGTTGGTTCGTCTGTGGTGCGATCGGCACTTCGGTTTGCTGCACCGGCACCAGGTTCAGGTCGATTTTCGTCCCACCGTTGTTGATGGCTTCCTGAACCGTATCGGTAATAAACACCAGCTTACCGTTGATGGTTACCGCAGCGCTCAGAAGGATACGGGCGTTCGGCTGTACGTCTGCCGGGTTATACGGCAGCACGAAGCTAAACGGTGCCTGCTTACCTTCGGTACGTACAGCACGCTGGGCCACCACTTTCGACGGCGCGTCGGCCAGAGAAGCATCAGACAGCGTGACCGTTAATACCGCATCCGGTGGTAAAGCGACTCGCTGTTTGATCCAGATAGTACCGGAAACATTAGGTTGCTGAATGGATTGCTGTGAGAGTGTATTAATCCCATTTGGATCTGCTGCTGGCACCGGCACCTGGGCGCTCTTACCTGCACAGGCGGACAACGCCACCGCAATAGCTACACCACTTAGCATGGGCACGAGTTTCATTGAAGTCTCCTTATCATCAATGCACCAGCGGGATCGATCCCATCCGATGTCGTTTCAAACACATATCGTATTCAAGTGTGGCACAGATCACTGATTAATGCCTAAATTCTCCCTGATATTCAGATAATTCTACCCGTCGGACCACTTTCATTTCTGCGTTATACTCTGCCTATCTTTCGCCACGGCGTTTATTGAGGACAACTATGAGTCAGGCACTGAACAATCTGCTGACATTACTGAATCTGGAAAAAATTGAGGAAGGACTCTTTCGCGGACAGAGCGAAGATTTGGGCTTGCGTCAGGTCTTCGGCGGGCAGGTCGTCGGACAGGCACTGTACGCTGCCAAGGAGACCGTCCCGGCAGACCGTCTGGTGCACTCCTTTCACAGCTATTTTCTGCGTCCTGGCGATAGCGCAAAACCCATTGTGTACGACGTGGAAGTGCTGCGTGACGGCAACAGCTTTAGCGCGCGCCGCGTGGCAGCCATTCAGAATGGCAAGCCCATCTTTTACATGACCGCCTCTTTCCAGGCACCGGAACCGGGTTATGAGCACCAGAAAACGATGCCAGCGGCACCGTCGCCGGACGATCTCAAATCGGAGACCGATATCGCCCGCGCGCTGGCCCACTTGCTGCCACCGCAGGTCAAAGAGAAATTCCTTTGTGATAAACCTCTGGAGATCCGTCCGGTCGAATTCCATAACCCGATGAAAGGCCATACGGCCGAGCCGAAACGCCAGGTCTGGATCCGCGCCAACGGCACCGTACCAGAGGATTTCCGCGTGCATCAGTATCTGCTGGGCTATGCGTCAGATTTTAACTTCCTGCCGGTTGCACTGCAGCCGCACGGCGTGGGGTTCCTTGAAAAAGGGATGCAGGTTGCGACGATCGATCACTCGATGTGGTTCCATCGTCCATTTAACATGAATGACTGGCTACTCTACAGCGTGGAAAGCACCTCGGCGTCCAGCGCTCGCGGGTTTGTACGTGGAGAGTTTTATACGCAGGACGGCGTGCTGGTCGCCTCGACGGTGCAGGAAGGGGTGATGCGTAATCGCGGGTGATAATGCCCTCCCCCACAGGGCTGAGGGATATCCATAAATAATGCCTGCACAGACGGCCCCCTCTCCCTTTGGGAGAGGGCTGGGGTGAGGGGGAACATACGGCTGTGGAGGTCATTCCGTTCACTTTATGTTCCCTGCTACTCTGTAACGGCATGACCCGTGAACGTGCCAGGGCGGCTCAATCGCCACCGCCCTGGCGACCCGGGCTCCCGGCGGTAAGCCATTCATTTTCCTGAAACAACATTCTTCGCTTTCGGTAAAAAATTACTGGGCTCCCTCAGCCCACGGGGAGAGGGAATAAATACTAAAAACGGCAATCAGGGATTGCCGTTTTGCTTTTACCTTGTGCGGCCTGATGCCCTCACCCTGGCCCTCTCCCACTGGGAGAGGGAATAAACACTAAAAACGGCAATCGGAGATTGCCGTTTTGCTGTTTATTATGCGTTATACGCATTCTCGCCGTGGCTGTTGACGTCGAGACCTTCGCGCTCCTGCTCTTCCGGTACGCGCAGACCCACAGTCATGTCCGCCAGTTTGTAACCAATGAAGGCCACCACAGCAGACCACACAACGGTAATCGCGATACTTTCCAGCTGCACCAGCACCTGGTGAACCATGTCAACGCCCTCAGCGTAACCCACTCCGCCCAGCGATTTCGCGGCGAAGATACCGGTCATGATACAACCGACGATACCGCACACGCCGTGCACGCCAAAGACATCGCAAGGGTCATCCACGCGCAGAAGACGTTTCAGCGCCGTCACACCCCACAGACCCGCCAGACCTGACACCAGGCCGACAAGCAGCGCACCACCGACACCGACGTAACCACATGCTGGGGTGATACCCACCAGACCGGCAATGGCACCCGAGCACGCGCCCAGCAGAGAAGGTTTACCGCGAACCGCCCACTCACCAAACACCCATGAGAGGATTGCACCCGCCGTGGCCACCACGGTATTCACGAAGGCCAGCGCAGCGATTTCGTTAGCAGCGCTCGCAGAGCCAGCGTTGAAGCCGAACCAGCCAAAATAGAGGATTGCTGTACCGGTAAAGACCATCGGCAGGTTGTGTGGTTTGAACGCTTCTTTGCCAAAGCCCACGCGTTTGCCAATCAGGTATGCCCCCACCAGACCCGCCACCGCAGCGTTGATGTGAACAACGGTGCCGCCTGCGAAATCCAGTGCGCCGTGCGACGCCAGCAGACCGCCACCCCAGACCATGTGTGCAATCGGCACATAGGAGAGCGTCAGCCAGACCACCACAAAGATCAGAACGGCAGAGAAGCGAATACGCTCAGCCAGCGCACCCACAATCAGCCCCACGGTGATACAGGCGAACGATCCCTGGAACGCAACGTGGATGTACTGATAGAAACTGCCCATCACCGCGGTCAGTTCAATATTTTTCAACATGGCCCAGTTGAAGTTGCCGAAGAAGGCGTTACCTTCACCGAAGGCCAGAGAGTAGCCGTAGACCACCCACAGCACGCAAACCAGCGCGAACGTCACGGCAACCTGCGTCAGCATGGAGAGAACGTTTTTGCCACGGATCAGGCCGCCGTAAAACAGCGCGATGCCCGGAATAGACATGAACAGCACCAGCGCGGTGCTGATCATCATAAAGGCGTTATCGGCTTTGTCTGCCACCGCAGGAGCAGCCATTGCCAGGCCCGGCAGCAGTGCCAGCGAACCCAGACCCGTTTTGATTGTTGCTATCTTCATTTTCTCGATCCCTATCACTGTGTGCCAGGAGTTACTTACAGTGCCGCTTCGTCAGATTCGCCGGTACGGATGCGAATGACACGCTGCAGTTCGGCAACGAAAATTTTGCCGTCGCCAATTTTGCCGGTATAGGCCGCTTTGCTGATCACATCGATGACTTCATCAAGCTGGTCATCAGCAATCGCGACATCAATTTTTACTTTTGGCAGGAAGTTAACGCTGTATTCCGCCCCGCGATAAAGCTCGGCATGACCCTTCTGACGACCGAAGCCTTTTACTTCGGTGACAGTCAGTCCCTGAATACCCATTGAAGACAACGCTTCACGCACGTCTTCGAGTTTGAATGGTTTGATTACCACCGTAACCAGCTTCATAGATCCCCTCCAGTCAGAATTCGGTAATGGCCGCAGCTAACACGCAGGAGACATTGCAAGGGGTGTGCCAGAAATGAAAACGGAAGGGAAAAGCGGCGCAATGCGCGTTAAAAGACCATTCATGGTCAACAGGTGAAAAAAAACGCACCGTGGCAGTGCATGGCGCGTTTCGGTTTTGCACCAACAGCGGTGACTGTTAGCACGTTGCCTGTTTTTGGTGCATCAGGCGCTAAGCGACTCTTCCTCCCGGACGCTGGCCGCCAGCTCTTCACCCGCCAGTTGCAGCTGATACATCTGCCAGTAGCGGCCTTTCGCCTCCAGGAGCGCCCGGTGCGTACCGCGTTCAACGGCCTGTCCGCGATGCAGCACCAGAATGGTATCTGCATCGACAATCGTTGAAAGACGGTGCGCGATAACCACCAGCGTCGTGTGGTCGCGCACGGCGGCCAGTGCCTGCTGGATAGCCTGTTCAGTACCGGAGTCGATGCTGGCCGTCGCTTCATCCAGAATCAGCACCTGTGGCGTTTCAATCAGCACACGCGCCAGCGCAAGAAGCTGTTTTTGCCCGACAGAAAGATTATTACCCTGCTCGCCCAGCCGGGTGTTGATTCCGTCGCTGAATCCGCGTGCCAGCTCTGCGAGCTGCACTTTTTCCAGCACGGCCCAGACCTGCTCCTCGGTATAATCACGCCCCAGGGTCACGTTGGCGTAAAAGGTATCGGCCAGCACGACCGGGTCTTGCTGCACCATTGCCACGCCTTTACGCAATACGCTGTGGCTGAGCGACGCCAGCGGACGTCCATCCAGACGAATTTCGCCTTTCGTTAACGGGTAGTAGCCCATCAACAGGCTTGCAAGCGTACTCTTGCCGCTGCCGGTATGCCCCACCAGCGCCACAAAGCCGCGCGACGGCACATCAAGATTGATGTCCTGCAACACCAGCCTGTCTTCACGGTAGGCAAACGAGACATGGTCAAACGTAATCGCCCCGCTTTGCAGCGGTGCTGTATCCTCACCATAGGTCTGACGCGGTCTGTCCATCAGTTCAAAGACGCGCTCGCCAGCAACCACCGCCTGCTGCAACATGGATTGTTGGGTTGTGAGTTCAATCAGCGGCTCGTTCAGGCGTCCCAGATAGCTGATAAAAGCATACAGAACCCCCACTTCAATCGTTCCGCCCGGACTCAGGCCAAAGAGCATCAGCAGGCCGCAAAGCACCAGTGCCGAGAAGAGGCTCAGCAGCGGACGCAGCAGGAAACCATCAAGGCGCAGCGTCTGCATACGCGCCATATAGTGCGAACGGCTGGCTTCGCCCATGCGTTCGCCAAAGCGAGCCTGCTGGCGGAACTGCTGGATAACGCTCATGCCGTTGATCACTTCGTTGAAGCCATCGTTAATATCGGCCAGGTAGGTCCGCACCCGACGTACAATAGGTGTGCTGTAGCGCTGATAGATCACCATCACAATCAGCACCGCCGGGAAAATCGCGATCGCCACCAGCGCCATGCGCCAGTCAAGGCTGAACATCGCCACCAGCATGGCGCCAATCAGCGCGGCACTGCGCAGCACGGTCGCCACGACCGTCACGTACAGATCGCGAATCACCTCGGTATCGTTGGTCACCCGCGAAATCACCTGCCCGACCGGCTGGATATCAAACTCGCTCAGCGGCTGGCGCAGCGCAGCATCCATAACGTCGGTACGCAGCTTCTGAACCACACCCACCGCCGCCCGGTTAAAGAGTAGCGACTGCGCATAGTGCAGGCCAGCCGCTGCCAGCTGTAGCCCCACATAGGCCACGCCTAACCCCGCCACCAGCCCCAGCGGCAAATAGCTTTTCGCAACCATATTGTCGATGAAATAACTGATGAGCAGCGGACCACTCACTTCTGCAATCGCCGCAATCCACAGCAGCACGACGGCAAGAGCAAGGGGTTTTCGCCATGGCGAACCGTAGGCCAGCAGGCGTTTTAGCGTCGGCCACTGCGTTTTTGATTTACGCATTAGCGTCCTCCTCTTCCTGTTCCGGGGCATCGTCGAGTGCCGCTTCAAGCTGCTGATAGCGATACATATCGCGATACCAGCCCGGTTGCTCCGCAAGCTGGTCATGCTGCCCGCGCTGGGCAATGTGCCCGTGCTGCAACACCAGAATTTCACTGGCTTCCGTCAGCGCCGACAAACGGTGGGCACTGATGATCACCGTCCGTCCGTCGCTCCACTGGCGAAGGTTATGCAGGATCTGGTGTTCGGTTCGACCATCCACAGCAGAAAGCGCATCATCCAGGATCAGGATTTCAGCATTGAGCAGCAGCGCACGGGCAATGGAAATTCGCTGTTTTTGCCCGCCAGAGAGCATAACGCCACGTTCACCCACCTCCGTTTCATACCCCTGCGGCAGACGCAAAATATCGTCATGTACGCTGGCTAAGCGCGCCACATGCTCAATCTCTTCCTGCGTGGCCGACGGACAGCCAAGGGCTATGTTGTTCGCCACAGTGTCAGAAAAGAGAAACGGCGTCTGGCTGACCACGGCCAAACGGCGACGCCAGTCGTCTAGTTGCAGTGTCGTGAGAGGAAGATTGTGGAAACGAATATCCCCCTGCGTGACATCAAAGTGACGCTGGAGCAGCGAAAGAACGGTACTTTTACCGGATCCCGTCGGGCCACAGATCCCGAGCATTTGCCCCGGTTGCAGCGTAAAGCTGACGTTTTCCAGCACCGGATGTTCCGTCTGCGGATAAACAAACGTACGGATGTCGACGTTCATCACTCCACGCCCTTCCGGTACCGGTTCGGTACCGTCGTTGACCACTGGCGCTTCAGACAACATGGCGCGAATGCGGCTATAGGCGGCACTGCCGCGCTCCACGATATTAAACATCCAGGCCAGCGCCAGCATCGGCCAAATCATCAGCCCCAGGTACATGGCAAAACTGGTTAACTGCCCCAGGGTCAAGGTGCCCTGCACCACCATCCAGCTCCCGCCACCGACGGCCAACAGGTTAGCCATGCCAATGGCGATATAGATGGTCGGATCAAAGCGCGCATCAATACGCGCAACGCGCATGTTTTTTGCGCCGGTGTCTGCGGCATCGGCCGCAAACAGGGCAGATTGCCGATCCTCCAGACCAAAGGCTTTGATCATGCGGATGCTGGTCATACTCTCCTGCGTGCGATCGTTTAGCGACGAAAACGCCGCCTGCGCCAGCTTGAAACGCTCGTGCAGTTGTTCGCCATAACGGTTGATCGCCAGCGCCATCAGCGGCATCGGCAGCAATGCCAGCAGGGTAAGTTGCCAGCTGATCTGAGTGGACATCACAATCAGAACCGCGCAGCCCATTACCAGCGAATCCACCAGCGTTAACACCCCTTCCCCGGCTGCGAACACCACGCGATCGACGTCGTTGGTGGCACGGGCGATGAGATCCCCGGTGCGATGGCGCAGGTAAAACTCGGGGTGCTGACGGCTCAGCTGGCGGTAAAAATCCTCGCGCAGCTCAACGGCAAGCTGATAGGACGCGCCAAACAGCAGCACGCGCCAGACGTAACGCAGCAAATAGACGATGACGGCCGTCAGCACCAGCGTGCCAACCCACATCAACACCCGTGCGGTGGTGTAATGCTGTTCCGTAACGCCATCCACGACGTAGCCTACCACCTTCGGCGGGATCAGCTGCAAAATGGCAATGATGATAAGCAGGAGAACTGCGCCGAGGTAGCGCTGCCACTCCCGACGAAAGTACCAGCTTAGTTGGGCAAATAATCGCACGCGGTTTGTTCCTGAAGGTATTTTATGGAGTTATTCAATGGGTAACGCTGTGGTGTATTTAATCTGTTCCATGGCGAAGCTTGAGGTGACGTCCGACAAGCCCGGTACGCTATTCACCAGCCGCTTGTAGAAATCATCATAGCGCTTCATATCTGCCACCTGGACACGCATCAGATAATCGTACTCCCCGGCCATACGCCAGAAGCCGAGGACCTCCGGCATGTCAGAGACCTGGTTTACGAAGCGGCAATACCATTCGCTGCTGTGGTGCTGCGTTTTTATCAGGACAAAGGCCGTCAGGCCCAGCCCCAGTTTTTCGGGATCTAATAACGCGACACGCCCCAGCAGAATGCCGTCATCTTCCAGCTTCTTGAGGCGCTTCCAGCACGGTGTGGTGGTCAGATTAACGGCATCTGCCAGCGCCTGCAAAGAGAGGGTGCAGTCACTTTGCAGCAATGAAAGCAGCTTGCGGTCAATTTTATCTAGCATACCCACCTCACAGAGAAAATTTTTCTCCCTTCATTCTATTTTAAAGGCCAGATAGCAACAATTTTTTCTGTGCTTTTCGCTATGCTGGGCACAAAATGACAAACGGATAATTACGATGAATAGCAACTGGGTTAAACATGCCATCAGCGAAATCAATGCCGACTACCAGCGCTCGGCCGACACCCATTTAATCCGCCTCGCCCTGCCGGGGTTTGCGGGGATTCAGCTGTATCTGAAAGATGAAAGTACCCATCCTACGGGCAGCCTGAAGCATCGTCTGGCGCGTTCGCTGTTCCTGTATGGCTTGTGTAACGGCTGGATTAAAGAAGGCACGACAATTATTGAATCGTCATCCGGTTCAACCGCCGTCTCCGAAGCCTATTTCGCCCGTTTACTGGGCCTGCCGTTTATCGCTGTCATGCCCTCCTGCACCGCGAAACGCAAAATCGAACAGATCGAATTTTATGGCGGACGCTGCCACTTTGTAGAAAGCGCCTGCGAAATTTACGCCGCCTCGGAAATGCTGGCCCGTGAGCTGAACGGCCACTATATGGACCAGTTCACCTTCGCCGAGCGTGCAACCGACTGGCGTGGCAATAACAATATTGCGGACAGTATTTTCCGCCAGATGACTCATGAGCCTCATCCGGTTCCGTCATATATCGTCATGAGCGCCGGTACGGGCGGAACCTCGGCCACCATTGGCCGCTATATCCGCTGTCAGGGCTACGATACGCAACTGATGGTGGTTGATCCGCAAAACTCGGTCTTCCTCGACTACTGGCAAAGCCGCAATGCCGAGCTGCGCAGCCCGGTGGGCAGTAAAATTGAAGGGATTGGCCGCCCGCGCGTTGAGCCGTCGTTCATTCCTGATGTGGTGGATGAAATGCTCCGCGTACCGGATGCCGCCAGCGTCGCGACGGCCCACTGGCTGGAGACGCAGCTGGGCCGCAAGGTGGGTGCCTCTACCGGTACCAATATGTGGGGTGCGCTGCAGCTGGCAGCACGCATGCGTGAAGAGGGCCGCACGGGCTCTATCGTCACGCTGCTGTGCGACAGCGGGGAGCGCTACCTGGAAACCTATTACAACGCGGAGTGGGTGCAGGCAAACATCGGTGATATTGCGCCGTGGCAAGCGCAAATTGCACAGCTGGTGAAATAAAAAAAAGCCAGACCGAAGTCTGGCTTGCTGGAAGGGTCTCACTATTCGGGGGAATATGGGAGGGTGTTGTTGTCCAGCCAATGTGTTAAAAAATGGGACACCGCTTCATTACGGCAGTGTCCGATAACCGGCAGATGAGGAAGCGCAGAGATCAGCTGCGGCATAGCATTCCCCATAATCAAACCGCGCCCGACGCTGCCCAGCATCTCGCGGTCGTTCATGGCGTCACCAAACGCCATACACTCCTGCAGCGTCAAGCCCAGGTGGTCGCTCAAAACCGCCAGGGCAGAACCTTTGTTACACCCCACCGGCAACACTTCCAGACAATCCACCGCCGAAAAGGTCAGATGGGCCCGGTCGCCTAACGCCTCATTCAACTGAATACGTAAGCGGCAGAGATCGTCGTGATCGCCACAAAAACAGATCTTGGTCACCGCGTGGGCAGGGATGCGGCGCAGATCCATCAGCTGATAGCGAAAACCGCTGTAGACATGCGCATGGAGAAGTTGAGGGATTTCACGACCGGTAAACCAGCCGTTATCGTTAAAGACATGAACGCTGGCCTGGGTATCCCAGGTACTGTGCAGCACGATATCCGCCACTTCCGGGTTGAGATCCTGACGGTGCAGCACCTCCCCTTCGACCGAATGAATTCGTGTTCCGTTGCCGGTAATCAGAAATGCATCCAGGGAAAATGCGCCCAGCAGATGGCGCATCTCCAGCACATGACGGCCAGTGGCAAACGTCAGGGTTACATCACGCTCACGCAGACGCTTAAGGGTGTTCAGGGTTTTCTCCCCTAAACGGTGATCCGGCATTAACAACGTGCCGTCCATATCAAATGCAGCGAGCCGAGCCATCATAACTCCCGAAATGTGATGCGATTAACTTGTGCATCAGTATTGCGTGAGATATACGGAAGTAATAGTGAATAGATGAGAATTATTGTTCCGGGTTTATCATGCGCCAGCTCAACCGCCTCAAACAGTATCAACGCCTGTGGCAGCCCTCCGAAGGGGCACCGCAGCAGGTCACCATTGCGGAGCTCGCCAGCCGCTGTTTTTGCAGCGAGCGGCATGTTCGTACCCTGCTGCGTCAGGCGCAGGAGGCTGGCTGGCTGAACTGGCATGCACAGTCTGGTCGCGGCAAGCGCGGCGAGCTCAGGTTTTATGTCAGCCCGGAATCATTGCGCAATACGATGATGGAAGAAGCGCTGAAGCATGGGCAGCAGCATAACGCCCTGGAGCTGGCCCAGCTTGCGCCGGAAGAGTTGCGGGAGTTGCTGCATCCCTTTTTGGGCGGACAGTGGCAAAACGATACGCCGACGCTGCGCATTCCCTATTACCGCTCGCTGGATGCGCTGCAGCCTGGCTTTTTACCCGGCCGGGCGGAGCAGCACCTGGCAGGCCAGGTTTTCTCCGGGCTGACGCGCTTTAACGGCAACAACAGCGAACCAACGGGCGATCTTGCCCATCACTGGGAAGTCACGGATGGCGGCCTGCGCTGGCATTTTTATATACGCTCGACCCTGCACTGGCATAACGGCGACAAAATTGAGACAGCGCAGTTGCAGCGGAGCCTGAAGGCCCTGCTTATGCTGCCAGCCCTGCGCAAACTGTTCCAGAGCGTATTAGACATCGAGGTCACTCACCCGCAGTGCCTGACGTTTACCCTGCATCAACCGGACTACTGGTTGCCCCATCGTCTGGCGACCTACTGTAGCCGTCTGGCCCACCCCGATCAGCCCATGACGGGCAGCGGCCCTTTCAGGCTGAGCGTGTTTGATTCCGAGCTGGTGCGTCTGGAAAGCCACGAGCAGTACCATCTTAGTCACCCGCTGATCAAGGCGATTGAATACTGGATCACGCCGACGCTATTTGATTACGGACTGGGGACCAGTTGTCGTCATCCGGTCCAGATTGCCATTGGCGAGCCTGATGAACTGGAGAGCCTGCGGCTGGTAAGTAACAGCACCAGCCTGGGCTTCTGTTATCTCACCCTGAAACAGAGCGACCGGATGAGTGAACTGCAGGCTCGACGGCTAATCAATATCATCCATCTCTCAACGCTGCTGCATACGCTCCCGCTGAACGAAGGGTTGATTACCCCAACAGAAGAGCTGCTTCCAGGCCTGCCTATTCCCCGGTGGCCGGATTTAACGCACGTTCCTTTACCGGCAGCGTTAACCCTCGTTTACCATTTGCCCGTTGAGTTACACACCATGGCAAACCAGCTAAAACAGTATCTTGCGCAGCAGGGCTGCGAACTGACCGTTATCTTTCACGATGCGAAGACGTGGGACGGATGTCCGCAGCTTGCCGATGCGGACATGATGATGGGAGACAGGCTGATTGGCGAAGCGCCGGAGTACACGCTTGAACAGTGGCTTCGGTGCGATACCCTCTGGCCGCATCTGCTAAGCGCGCCGCAAGTTGCGCATCTGCAAGCCACGCTGGATGCCGTTCAGACTCAGGCCGATGAGCAGGCAAGACACGCTGGCCTGAGAGCCATCTTTACCCGGCTGATGGATAATGCGGTGCTGACGCCGCTGTTTAACTACCAGTATCAAATTAGCGCGCCACCGGGAGTAAACGGAATACGACTGAATACCCGTGGCTGGTTTGATTTCACTGAAGCCTGGCTTCCAGCCCCCCGGTCGTGAAGAAGCTGGTCGTCGCCGAAGTCAGACGGTAACATAATGTTTTTACCGTAACTGTCGAGATGATTTATGAAACGTGCCGTCGTCGTGTTCAGCGGAGGACAAGATTCCACTACCTGCCTGGTTCAGGCGCTTCACCAGTACGATGAAGTGCATTGTGTCACTTTCGATTATGGCCAGCGCCATCGCGCTGAAATCGACGTTGCCCGCGAACTGGCGCTGAAACTGGGCGCACGCGCGCATAAGGTGCTGGACGTCACGCTGTTAAACGAACTGGCCGTCAGCAGCCTCACCCGCGACAGTATTCCTGTTCCTGATTACAAACCTGACGCCAGCGGTATTCCCAATACCTTTGTGCCAGGGCGTAATATTCTTTTTCTGACCCTGACGGCCATCTACGCCTACCAGGTGCAAGCCGAAGCGGTGATCACCGGCGTTTGCGAAACCGACTTCTCCGGTTACCCGGACTGCCGCGACGAGTTTGTAAAAGCGCTTAATCATGCGGTAAATCTGGGGATGGCCAAGGAGACGCGCTTTGAAACGCCGCTAATGTGGCTTGATAAAGCGGAAACCTGGGCACTGGCGGACTACTGGGGCAAGCTGGATCTGGTTCGCAGCGAAACCCTGACCTGCTACAACGGCATCAAGGGCGACGGATGCGGCCAGTGCGCCGCCTGTAACCTGCGTGCCAATGGCTTGAATCACTACCTGGCAGATAAAGCCGGTGTGATGGCCGCGATGCAGAAAAAAACCGGGCTGAAATAGGGTTATTTGACCGTGCTGTCGAACAGTTTTACACCGGCAGCACGCGTGACTTTCATTAGCGTCGTCAGTGTTGGATTGCCATTATCAGACAAGGTTCGGTATAGCTGCTGGCGGGAAAGACCTGCTTTGGCAGCAATTTCACCTATGCCGCCGCGGGATTCGATGACCTGGCGGAGTGCAATGAGATAGGCAGGGATCCCCTGATCCTCATAAATTTCTTCCAGTGCTATTTGCAGGTAAAGTTGAGCGTAGGAAGGGTTTTCACGAAGCATTTTTACAACCGCATCGTGATGGTTAACAGAACTTGAATAGTGTCGTTTAGAAGTGCTCATCTGTTTTTCCTTTAGATAGATGATCTTTCAAGAAATCTACCGCCTGTTTAACATCTTGTTTTTGACTCTTCTTGTCACCACCGATGAGTAACAACAAGACCCTCTGATGCTCTACGGCAAAATAGATCCTGTAACCGGGACCACTATCAATTCGCATCTCCCAAACACCTTCTCTAAGGTATTTGTAATCACCAAAATTATGCTTTATTGCACGGTTAATACGCATAAGGATCCGTAAAACAATCTCCGGATCCTTTCTACGCATCCTGGTTATCCACTCCTCAAACGGCACTTTGCCATCACGGGTCCGATAACGCTCAACAACATAGTCCCTGTCCATTATTCTATCCCTGGAAAAACACTTTGTCTTTTATAAAAGACAAAAAATCACACGATCATCAACTCCAGCTTTTCCCGCAACTCCCCTTCCAGCAGCAGTGCTTTCTGCGTTTTCAGATCGATACAAACGAAGGTGATCAGCGCATCGGCTACCACCTGCCCTTCCGGATCCAGCGTCACGACCTGACTGAGCACGCCGCTCTTCCCGTTTAGCTGTTGCACCTGGCTGGTCACTGTAAGCACATCCCCCAGCACGGCCGGGCGACGATAGTTGATATTGATGTTGACGACCACGAACGCGATGTTGTGCGCGGTCAGCCATTGAAAGCTTTCGCTGTTTTCCAGCCCGTCCCAGCGCGCCTCTTCCAGAAATTCGAGATAGCGGGCGTTATTCACGTGCTGGTAAACATCAAGATGAAAACCGCGTACTTTGATTTTTGTCTGCATAGCGCAATAGCCTTTACTGTTGTTATAGGATAAGAGGTCAAGACTGGTATGACCTCTTTATCCTGGCAAACTTTTGCTGCTGTGCAAGTAAAACTGAAATTACAACGTCAGGTGTGAGAGGTTGCGCTCAACCAGTGAACTGCCCATCCCCGGAACCTGCCTGAGGTCGTCAACCGTTTTAAACGGGCCGTACTCTTCACGGTAGCTGACGATAGCCTGCGCTTTTTTGAGCCCTACGCCGTTCATCACGCGGGCGAGATCTTCAGCCGAGGCCGTATTGATGCTGACGCGTGTACCGTCGTCCTCTGTGCTTTTGCCAGGTTCAGCGGCTTTAGTCTGGGCAGATGCCTGTGCAGCGGGGTCAGTTTTGCTCTGTACAGACTGCGTTTTGGCTGCGGGGGCCGCCGCCAGTGCGCCTGCGCTCATTCCGGTGGTGGCAATAGCCAGTGTGATTAGCAGTGCTTTGATTCCACATTTCATGCTGTTATCTCCTTGTTTGTTGACAGCCATGTCACCATAGCCGTCAGCCAAAGGAGGCTCAAACATGCGTTTGCAGAAATGGAAAAGG
The DNA here is from genome assembly GCF_049237265.1 of Enterobacter cloacae complex sp. IR5384. Lineage (NCBI taxonomy): Bacteria > Pseudomonadati > Pseudomonadota > Gammaproteobacteria > Enterobacterales > Enterobacteriaceae > Enterobacter > Enterobacter cloacae complex sp. IR5384. The sequence goes on from NZ_JBMKHJ010000015.1 coordinate 15,977, forward strand.
CCGCGAAAGCGGCCTTCAGGGTTTGCAGAGCGTTACGAAAATCTGCGAGCAGATACGTAATTATTGCTGCTGAGTGATGGCATCGCCCAGCTTGATTTTGGCTTCTTTACGCAGGTTGCTCATCATCGCTTCGAAAGCAATCTGGGCATTGTTCTGGGTGATACCCTGAACCATTGCTTTCTTTTGCGCTTCTGGCATGGTGCCGGCTTTCACTTCATCCAGCGCCAGCAGAACGACGTTCCCCTGCATGTCGGTTGTTGTCCCGAAGCTCGGTTTGTCTTTCGCTGGCAGGCTCAGACCAAACACAGCCTGGCTGATTGGGTCCTGACCGGTTCGGCTCAGCGTTTTCGCGTCACCGAAGCTCAGACCCGCCGCTTTCAGGGCGTCTTCTTTACCGGCTTTCAGGTCAGCCAGGATCTTCTCAGCATCCAGTTTTGCCTGCTGTTCCGCTTTGCTATGTTTAACCTGCGCCACAACTTGATCTTTCACTTCCGCCAGCGGTTTTACCGCTTCAGGCTTGTGCTCGCTTACGCGCAGAACAAACGCACGGTCACCGTCAACGGTAATGATATCGGAGTTGCTGCCCGGCGTACCGTTCTCGCCCACCAGACCACCGTTGAAGATGGCATCCGAAACCGGTTTGAAGTTCAGCTCTTCCGGCAGGTTGTCTCGGCCAAACCAGCCGGTCTCCACCGCTTTCACGCCAGCAACCTGCTCTGCACCGGCCAGAGATTCGTTGTCGTTGCTCGCCGCATCGCTCACTTTCTGCTGCAGGGCATAGTACGCATCAAGCGCTTTTTCCTGCTTCACTTTGGCGGCGATATCATCACGCACCTCAGCCAGTGGTTTGGTTTTAGCGGCTTCGATATCATCCAGACGCGCAACCAGGAAACCAACGGACGATTTAATCACACCCGACAGCTGGCCCTTGTCTTTCAGACCGGCATTTTTCAGCTCATCCGGCGTAGTCGCCGCTTCCAGCCAGCCCATATCGCCGCCATTTTTGGCAGAAATGATGTCGGTGGATTTTGCTTTCGCAACGGTGGCGAAATCTGCGCCTTTGTTCAGCTCATCCAGCACCGCTTTGGCATCGGCTTCGGTTTTGGTCTGAATCACGCTGTAGCGGTTACGCTGCGGCTGAGTGAACTGATCCTGATGCTGATCGTAGTAAGACTGGATTTCTGCATCAGTCGCGCTTTCCTGCAACGCAGCAGCATCCAGCTTGATATAGCTCACGCGGAACTGCTCAGGTGCAACAAAGCTGTTTTTATTCTGCTCGTACCAGGCGTTAACCTCTGCGTCGCTCACCTGCTGCTTCGCCGCGAGCGCATTCACATCGATGGTCGCCTGACGCACAACACGCTGCTGTGCCACCAGGGCTGCCAGTTCGTCAGTTTCACCTTTGAGCATGAAATCAGTACCAACCACCGCATTGATGAGCTGTTGCGTCGTCAGCTGGTTACGCAGCGCCTGCGCGTATTGATCGGCCGTCATGCCCATCTGATTCACAATGCTGTTATAGCGAGCATTGTCGAACTTGCCGTTAGACTGGAAAGCCTGAGTCGAGAAGATGGCTTTTTTAACCTGCTCATCGCTGATACCCAGACCCAGTTTTTTGGCATATTGATCGAGGAGCGCTTCGTCAATCAGGCGGTTCAGCGTCTGCTGGCGCAGGGTTTTCATGTATCCTTCGTTCGCAGCCAGCTCAGAGAATTGGTCGCCCAGCTGTTGCTGCATACGGTTACGTTCACCGGCAAACGCGTTCTCGAACTGACCGCGGCTGATTTCCTGGCCGTTCACTTTTGCGGCATAGTTCGCGCCACCGCCGATAAGGTAACTGCTCACGCCGGTCAATATGAACGACACGATAATGATACCGAAAATAATCTTGAGCACGAGACTGTTAGCAGCCGTGCGTAAGCTGTCCATCATGGTGTAACAACACTCCGCTGTAGGTGACTGGTTACCTGACGCTAACGGAAAATCCTGACCGTCGCGCGTAAAGGCGTATTGTGACAAGAAAACGGGGCGATTGTCAGCCCACAACTCGCATAAACTCGCACAAATCAGGTCTGGACAAATAAAAAAGGCACATCAAATGATGCGCCCTTGTACTTTTCGGCTTCCCTGAAACGGGAAAGCAATCAGTTTACTGCGTCTTTCAGCGCTTTACCTGCACGGAAACCCGGCACTTTAGCGGCAGCAATGGTGATCTCTTTACCGGTCTGAGGGTTGCGGCCAGTACGGGCAGCACGCTCTTTAACAGCAAAAGTACCGAAGCCTACCAGTGCAACGTCGTCCCCAGCCTGCAGAGATTCAGTAACAGAAGCAATTAATGCATCTAACGCACGTCCAGCTGCAGCTTTAGAAATATCAGCACCAGCAGCAATTTTGTCAATCAGTTGAGATTTATTCACTGTTCTCTTCCTCTCTTTATAATTTATATCGCGCCTGAATCCTTCACAACGCGACCGCGCAGCAGTTATATCAGGCCTGCCATGACCTTACAACACCCGTTGTTGATGGCTGACCTAATCAGCAATCTAAATTAGCTATACAAAAAAAGGCTGGCAAGTGCGAAATGACTTACCAGCCTTGTTTTTATTGACGCTCTTTGCGCGAGGTCACTATTTTGCGGTCACAACCTGCATTCCGGAGGGTTCATTCTGCAATGCGAGAGTAAGAACCTCCTCAATTCGCTTAACAGGATGGATCTGCAGATCGGCAATCACGTTGTCCGGAATCTCTTCCAGATCGCGTTTATTTTCGTAAGGAATCAATACGGTTTTGATCCCACCACGATGTGCCGCCAGCAGTTTTTCTTTTAACCCACCAATTGGCAGAACCTGACCACGCAGGGTAATTTCACCGGTCATTGCGACATCAGCACGCACCGGGTTCCCTGTGAGACAGGAGACCAGCGCGGTACACATCGCGATACCGGCGCTTGGGCCATCTTTCGGCGTTGCCCCTTCCGGGACGTGAACGTGGATGTCACGTTTTTCGTAGAAATCCGGGTTGATCCCCAGTTTCTCCGCACGTGCGCGAACCACAGTCAAGGCCGCCTGGATGGACTCCTGCATGACTTCACCCAAAGAACCGGTATAGGTTAGCTTACCTTTACCTGGCACACAGGCGGTTTCGATGGTCAGCAGATCGCCGCCCACTTCTGTCCATGCCAGACCGGTGACCTGACCCACGCGGTTTTCGTTGTCCGCACGACCATAGTCGAAACGCTGAACGCCCAGATAGGCATGCAGATTGTCGCCGTTAATGGTGATGTGCTTCAGGCTCTTATCCAGCAGCAGCTGTTTCACCGCTTTACGGCACAGTTTCGAGATTTCACGCTCAAGGCTACGCACGCCCGCTTCGCGAGTGTAGTAGCGAATGATGCCGATAATCGCGCTGTCCTCGACGGTCAGCTCGTTGGCTTTCAGTGCGTTACGCTCAATCTGTTTTGGCAGCAGATGCTGCTTCGCAATATTCAGCTTCTCGTCTTCGGTATAACCAGACAGACGGATCACTTCCATACGATCCAGCAGCGGTGCCGGAATGTTCATGGAGTTGGAGGTCGCTACGAACATCACATCGCTCAGATCGTAATCCACCTCCAGGTAGTGATCGCTGAACGCCACGTTCTGTTCTGGATCAAGTACTTCCAGCAGAGCCGAGGCCGGATCGCCACGCATATCCGACGACATTTTGTCGATCTCATCGAGCAGGAACAGTGGGTTTTTAACCCCTACTTTCGCCATCTTCTGGATCAATTTACCCGGCATAGAACCGATGTAGGTACGACGGTGACCGCGGATTTCCGCTTCGTCGCGTACGCCACCCAGCGCCATACGAATATATTTACGTCCGGTCGCTTTCGCAATGGACTGACCCAGAGAGGTTTTACCTACCCCTGGCGGTCCAACCAGACAGAGGATTGGGCCTTTCAGTTTGTTTACACGGCTTTGTACCGCGAGGTACTCAAGGATGCGGTCTTTAACACGCTCCAGGCCGTAGTGGTCGGTATCCAGGATCTCCTGCGCCTGACGCAGGTCTTTTTTGACCTTGCTGCGGGCATTCCACGGCACCTGAACCATCCACTCGATGTAGCCACGCACCACCGTCGCTTCAGCCGACATCGGAGACATCATTTTCAGCTTCTGCAGTTCAGCTTCCGCTTTCTCTTTGGCCTCTTTCGGCATTTTTGCCGCGTCGATCTTACGCTTCAGCGCTTCGTTTTCGTCCGGCGCGTCGTCCATCTCGCCGAGCTCTTTCTGAATGGCTTTCATTTGCTCATTCAGATAGTACTCACGCTGCGATTTTTCCATCTGCTTTTTCACGCGATTGCGAATACGCTTCTCAACCTGCAGCAGATCGATTTCAGACTCCATCATCGCCATCAGATATTCCAGACGTTCGTTAACGTCGGACATCTCCAGCACGGACTGTTTGTCCGCCAGCTTCAGCGGCATATGCGCTGCGATGGTGTCCGCCAGACGTGCGGGATCGTCGATGCTGTTCAGCGACGTCAGCACTTCTGGTGGGATTTTCTTGTTCAGCTTGATATAGCCTTCAAACTGGCTAATCGCGGTGCGCACCAGCACTTCCTGCTCGCGCTCATCAAGCTGAGGCGAATCAAGGTACTCTGCCTTGGCAGAGAAATGTTCGCCATTGTCAGACAGGGTGGTAATACGCGCACGCTGCAGGCCTTCTACCAGCACCTTAACGGTGCCGTCAGGCAGCTTCAGCATCTGCAAAATAGAGGCCACGGTCCCGACGGTGAAAAGATCGTTTACACCCGGCTCATCCGTCGAAGCTTCCTTCTGCGCAACCAACATGATTTTTTTATCATGATCCATGGCGGCTTCGAGGCAACGGATAGATTTTTCCCGCCCTACAAATAAGGGTATGACCATGTGCGGATAAACCACCACATCGCGCAACGGCAATACGGGGATTTCAATGCGTTCAGAACGCTCAGGATTCATAGAGCTCTCTCTTAGTTTAGTGTCCGCCAGGTAAACTGGTCATGTAACTGTGCTTCACACAACCATTAACATGTAATCCAGTATATGGGGATGTTTCCCACACATTCAACGCCATGAATACGGAAAAAGTAAAGGGGAGATAAAATCCCCCCTTTTTGATTAACTGCTTGTATGATTTGGTGAATTATTCGCCAGATGCCTGCTGCGCTTCCGGTTTCCCGTAAATCAGCAGCGGCTTGCTTTGACCACCGATAACGGACTCGTCGATAACCACTTTTTCGACATCTTCCATGGAAGGCAGGTCGTACATGGTATCAAGCAGCGCGGCTTCAACGATGGAACGCAGACCACGGGCACCGGTTTTACGGATCATCGCTTTCTTCGCAATCGCATCCAGCGCTTCATCACGGAATTCCAGCTCAACGCCTTCCAGGTTAAACAGCGCCTGATACTGCTTGGTCAGCGCGTTTTTCGGCTCTTTCAGGATCTGGATCAGGGCTTCTTCACTCAGTTCATTCAGCGTAGCCACAACCGGCAGACGCCCAATGAATTCTGGGATCAGACCAAACTTGATCAGATCTTCTGGTTCAACCTGAGACAGCAGTTCGCCTTCGTTCGCTTTCTCGGATTTGGCCTTCACCGTTGCGCCAAAACCAATGCCGGAGCCGGTTTCAACACGGTGGGAGATAACTTTATCCAGACCGGCGAAAGCACCGCCACAAATGAACAGGATCTTGGAGGTATCAACCTGCAGGAACTCCTGCTGCGGATGTTTACGGCCACCCTGCGGAGGCACTGCGGCAACGGTCCCTTCGATCAGCTTCAGTAATGCCTGCTGTACACCTTCCCCTGATACGTCACGGGTGATAGACGGGTTGTCTGATTTACGGGAGATCTTGTCGATCTCATCGATATAGACGATCCCGCGCTGGGCTTTCTGTACGTCGTAATCGCACTTCTGCAGCAGTTTCTGGATGATGTTTTCCACATCTTCACCCACGTAACCGGCTTCGGTCAGGGTGGTGGCATCCGCCATGGTGAACGGCACATCCAGCAGGCGTGCGAGCGTTTCAGCCAGCAGCGTTTTACCGGAACCGGTTGGGCCGATCAGCAGAATGTTACTTTTACCCAGCTCTACGCCATTGCTGGTATCACTGTTACGCAGGCGTTTGTAGTGGTTATATACCGCTACCGCCAGCACTTTCTTAGCCTGCTCCTGACCGATGACATAGTCGTCCAGATGATGACGAATTTCATGCGGTGTCGGCAGCGCGCTACGCTCACGGTGAGGCGCTACTTCTTTAATCTCTTCGCGAATGATGTCATTACATAAATCAACACATTCGTCGCAGATATACACGGACGGCCCGGCAATCAGTTTACGCACTTCATGCTGGCTTTTGCCGCAAAAAGAGCAGTACAGCAGTTTGCCCGAACCATCTTTGCGTTTATCTGTCATGAGTCCAAACCTCTTTTTAAGTTCTTTGTGCCGCACATGACGACGCAAATGCCATTTTCAGACGCAAGCTGCTCTCAAGCAGAGTGCCGCTTTACCTTAGTATAGCGGCACACTCGCGTCGCGGGCATCAATTACGATGGGTCAAAATGGAGTCGACTAAGCCGTATTCAACTGCCTCTGAAGCAGAGAGGAAGCGATCGCGCTCGGTATCGCGCTCGATCTGCTCAAGAGATTGACCCGTATGCTGCGCCATAAGTTCATTCATGCGCGCTTTTACTTTCAGAATTTCGCGGGCGTGGATTTCGATATCCGTCGCCTGCCCCTGGTAACCACCCAGCGGCTGGTGAATCATCACGCGGGAATTCGGCAGGCAGAAACGTTTGCCTTTTGCCCCTGCGGTTAACAGGAAGGCACCCATAGATGCTGCCTGACCCATACAGATAGTGCTCACATCAGGCTTGATGAATTGCATGGTGTCATAAATGGACATACCTGCCGTAATCACGCCGCCTGGGGAGTTAATGTACAGGTAAATGTCTTTTTCCGGGTTTTCCGCTTCCAGAAACAGCATCTGCGCCACGATCAGGTTCGCCATGTGGTCTTCCACCTGGCCGGTCAGAAAGATAACGCGTTCCTTGAGCAGACGGGAATAGATATCAAAAGAACGCTCACCACGTGAGGTCTGTTCAATAACCATTGGCACCAGAGCCATATGGGGTGCAAAGTTATCTCGTTCGCCACTGTATGACATTTCCGTCTCCTGGATCAAAATTGAAAACACCTGCTGTACTGATTGTAACCTTACGGACGGATTATCAGCCAGTCTCATTCATCTGATTACACACTTATGGGGTTTACATTGCCCTATTTCAAGCATAACAACCTTTTGTTGTTACGCTAACACCGAAAGGGCGTTTTAGCACCCTTCCTGGGCTATTGCTGCGATAAAAAAAACCCGTTGCCGGAAGGCAACGGGTTTTTGTTCAAACTTTAAACCTTCGGGGCGAAATTACGCCTGCTGGTTCATCAGTTCGTTGAAAGAGGTCGCTTTTTCGGTCACTTTCGCTTTCGCCAGTACCGCTTCAACAGCCTGCTCTTCCAGGGCAACATTACGCATGTTGTCCATCAGCTCTTTGTTCTTACCGTAGAACTCGATAACTTCTGATGGATCTTCGTATGCAGAAGCCATCTCTTCGATCAGGCCTTTCACACGCTCTTCGTCAGCTTTCAGCTCGTGAGTACGAATCACTTCGCCCAGCAGCAGACCAACAACAACGCGGCGTTTTGCCTGCTCTTCGAACAGCTCGCGTGGCAGTTCCATCGCTTGCTGCTGGTTGCCACCGAAACGCTGTGCAGCCTGACGACGCAGTACGTCGATTTCGCTGTCGATCAGCGCAGCTGGAACGTCGATTTCGTTCGCCTTCACCAGGCCTTCAATAGCCTGAGATTTCACACGGTTACGCACAGCGCCGTTCAGCTCGCGTTCCATGTTTTTACGTACTTCAGTACGCAGACCGGCAACAGAACCATCTTCCACGCCGAAACGCTTGATGAATTCTTCAGTCAGTTCTGGCAGTTCGCGCTCTTCCACTTTCTTCAGGTTGATGACGAACTTCGCTGCTTTACCTTTCAGGTTTTCAGCGTGGTACTCTTCAGGGAAGGTCACGTCGATGGTGAACTCTTCGCCCGCTTTGTGGCCTTTGATACCGTCTTCGAAGCCCGGGATCATACGACCCTGACCCATTGCCAGTACGAAGTCAGTCGCTTTGCCGCCTTCGAACTCTTCGCCGTCTACAGAACCGGTGAAGTCGATGGTGACGCGGTCTTCAGCGTCAACAGCGCCTTCTTTCTCTTTCCAGTTAGCCTGCTGCTTACGCAGGGTATCCAGCATGCCGTCAACATCTTCGTCGGTCACGGAAACAATCGGTTTTTCAACTTCGATAGATTCCAGACCTTTCAGTTCTACTTCCGGATACACTTCGAACTCTACAGAGTAGGTGAAGTCTTCGCCCAGTTTGTATTCGCCTGGAACGTAGTTCGGCGCACCGGCCGGATTGATCTTTTCTTTGATGATCGCATCGATAAAGTTGCGGCTCATCAGTTCACCCAGCACATCCTGACGCACGGAAGCGCCATAACGCTGAGCAACAACATTCATTGGTACTTTGCCCTTACGGAAGCCGTCAATACGTACTTTTTTTGCTACGTTGACCAGCTCGCTTTTCACAGCAGTTTCGATGCTGTCAGCAGCGATAGTAATCGTTACACGGCGGCCAAGGCCTTGAGTGGTTTCAACTGAAACTTGCATCTTGTTACCTCAAAAAAATCACAGTGCTCGGTCAACTCTGAATCTGTCTGTTTTACCGGGATGCTCTCTTAGTGCAGATTCACATTCCCTGTCGCCAGAATCATCCCGAAGACATTCAATAAGACGCGGCATTATAGCGGCATCACTTAGGTGAGTCGAGAACGGTTGGGGCATGTTGCTGCGGCTTTTTTCACACTTTAAGGCTATTTTTAGCCTTAAAATCGCACCATCCGCTCAAAACTCAGACAAAACAAAACGGCCCGAAGGCCGTTTTGAGGAAATCTGTAAGCAACATACTGGAAAAACTCCAGCGGTTGCAAATCCGATTTATCAGGCGATGGTGCCTGCACCGCGACAAGGCGGGGATGCAAAAACCGTATCCTGCAAGCCTTCCCACTCCTTAATGGTGTAGGTATGCAATGCCAGCGCATGTACGGTTGTGGAGAGTTCTTCCGTCAAGGTGCTGTAGATCAAGCGGTGTCGGTTCAGGAAACGTTCTCCCGTGAAGCGATCGCTAACCAGAACCACTTTGAAGTGGCTTTCAGAACCTGCCGGCACGTTATGACGATAGCTTTCGTCGACGACTTCGAGGAACACAGGGTTGAACGCTGCCCTTAATTTATCTTCTATCTGCTCACGTATCATCATGAAATTACTCCTCCGACAACGCCAGGATGTCACCCATCCCTTTAAATGTTAGCCGCTTTTACCGGTTCCATTACAACAAGACAACAAATATTTAGCTTTCGTCTTATTTTCTCATTCAAACGAATGAAGTTCACTGTGAGGCTCATACGTTTTGTCACACACAGGTTGAGAAAAAGGGCGAACTGGTCAGTTTTCAGACAAGGCGATGAATTTACATGCGTTGACCACTTCCCCTGGCCGTTAGCGATGTTATGATGGCGGCAATTTTTCTCTCTATATGCTTACGATTCGTTGAGAACCCGAAAATGTTAAAAAAACTCTTCTTTCCGTTGGTAGCCCTCTTTATGCTGGCAGGCTGCGCTACCCCGCCAACAACTATTGATGTCTCACCAAAAATCACGCTGCCTCAGCAGGATCCAAGCCTGATGGGCGTGACCGTGAGCATTAACGGTGCCGATCAGCGTCAGGATCAGGCCCTGGCGAAAGTGACCCGCGACAACCAGCTGGTGACGTTGACCGCTTCCCGTGACCTGCGTTTCCTGCTGCAGGAAGTGCTGGAGAAACAGATGACCTCTCGTGGTTACATGATTGGCCCAAGCGGCGCGGTTGATCTGCAGATCATCGTTAACAACCTGTACGCTGACGTTTCCCAGGGTAACGTGCGCTACAACATCTCCACCAAAGCGGACATCGCCATCATCGCTACCGCGAAGAACGGCAACAAGATGACCAAAAATTATCGCGCCAGCTACTCCGTAGAAGGTGCTTTCCAGGCCTCTAACCAGAACATTGCTAACGCCGTAAACAGCGTGCTGACCGATACCATCGCCGATATGGCGCAGGACACCAGCATTCACGACTTTATCAAGCAAAACGCGCGTTAATCCTGCTGACTGACCCGGTGTTTTACCGGGTCAGTTTTTAAGAACATGTCCAGTCATTACTTACGCATTTTCCAGCAACCCAAATCAGCCATTCTGCTGATCCTTGGCTTTGCCTCCGGTTTACCCCTCGCGCTCACTTCCGGCACATTGCAGGCCTGGATGACGGTTGAGAATATCGATCTCAAAACCATTGGCTTCTTCTCGCTCGTCGGCCAGGCGTATGTCTTTAAGTTCCTGTGGTCGCCGGTGATGGATCGCTACACCCCGCCGTTCCTGGGCCGTCGTCGTGGCTGGCTGGTGATGACGCAGGTCCTGCTGTTGCTGGCCATTGCCGCCATGGGATTCCTTGAGCCGTCGACACAGCTTCACTGGATGGCGGCGCTTGCGGTGGTGATCGCCTTCTGTTCCGCGTCACAGGATATCGTGTTTGATGCCTGGAAAACGGACGTGTTACCCGCAGAAGAGCGTGGAGCCGGTGCAGCCATCAGCGTGCTGGGCTATCGCCTCGGCATGTTGGTATCTGGTGGGCTGGCGCTGTGGCTGGCTGACCGCTATCTGGGCTGGCAGGGCATGTACTGGCTGATGGCCGCCCTGCTGATCCCGTGCATTATTGCCACCCTCCTCGCCCCTGAACCGAGCGACGTGATTCCGGTCCCCCGTTCTCTGGAGCAGGCCGTTGCCGAACCGCTGCGTGATTTCTTTGGCCGCAACAATGCCTGGCTGATCCTGCTGCTCATCGTCCTTTATAAGCTGGGTGATGCCTTCGCGATGAGCCTGACCACCACGTTCCTGATCCGCGGCGTCGGGTTCGATGCCGGTGAAGTGGGAGTGGTTAACAAAACCCTCGGGCTGTTTGCCACTATCGTCGGCGCACTTTACGGCGGGGTGTTGATGCAGCGCCTGACCTTGTTCCGGGCGTTGCTGATCTTCGGCATTCTGCAGGGGGCGTCTAACGCGGGTTACTGGCTGCTGTCGATTACCGATAAACATATGATTAGCATGGCGGCAGCAGTGTTCTTTGAGAACCTGTGTGGCGGAATGGGTACCGCGGCGTTTGTCGCCCTGCTGATGACGCTCTGCAACAAGTCGTTTTCTGCAACGCAGTTCGCCCTGCTCTCGGCGCTTTCTGCCGTGGGCCGCGTATATGTGGGGCCGATTGCCGGTTGGTTTGTTGAAGCGCACGGTTGGCCAACGTTTTATCTCTTCTCCGTGGTTGCAGCCGTGCCAGGCATTTTATTGTTGCTGGTCTGCCGCCAGACGCTGGAATATACCCAGCGAACAGAACACTTTATGCCGCGAACGGAATATCAGCGCGCCTACCGTTTTGCGCTACGCCTGTTAATGGTGGGATGTCTGGCGCTGGGGTTATGGCTCGTGGTGCTTATCATCAATGCCACTACCCCCCTGGTGCTTCCTCTTGAAGCCCTTCTCCTTGATGTCGGCGCCCTGCTGGCGGTCGTCGGGATCCTGCTCGGTGGGCTGCTCGATTTTCTGGCTCTGCGTAAAACGCAGACAACCTGAAGATAAAAGCGAAAGGTTATTTCCCGTTGTAATCACCGGCTGAAATTATAACGGTGAAATAACCGACAAACGCTAAAAAAAATATTTGTTGTTTTGTGCGGGATAGGATTCGGAAATTATTGGAGCCATTTCTTTCAGGCTATTTTTCATTAAACGATTCAGCTTGGGAAAGATTGAATTTTCGTTTTTTAATTGTCTTTTTATTGATAATTAATTGTTAATTTTTTGTTTATTTTTAACAATGGTTATACCAATTGCCCCTTTTAGGGTATGCTTGGGGGTCCTTTCGTTATAAAGCCCATGCCATGCGGCTTCGGTCATAAAAACCGACATAATTTGCAACACTTGTGACACGTGCGGCAGAACCCGGTAACACCTTCCTGACACAGGCCTAATGATGTTTACAGTAATGTAACCTTCCCGTAAAATGCCCCCACACTTTAAACGCCACCAGACTCCCGTGGAATTGAGGTCGTTAAATGAGACTCAGGAAATACAATAAAAGTTTGGGATGGTTGTCATTATTCGCAGGCACTGTATTACTCAGTGGTTGCGATTCTGCACTACTTGACCCCAAAGGACAGATTGGACTGGAACAACGTTCACTGATACTGACGGCATTTGGCCTGATGTTGATTGTGGTTATTCCAGCCATTTTGATGGCTGTTGGTTTCGCCTGGAAGTATCGTGCGAGCAATAAAGATGCGAAGTATAGCCCTAACTGGTCACACTCCAATAAAGTGGAAGCTGTGGTCTGGACGGTTCCTATTCTGATCATCCTGTTCCTCGCTGTGCTGACATGGAAAACCACTCACGCACTTGAGCCAAGCAAACCGCTGGTTCACGATGAAAAACCAATTACCATCGAAGTGGTCTCCATGGACTGGAAATGGTTCTTCATCTATCCAGAGCAGGGCATTGCTACCGTGAATGAAATCGCCTTCCCGGCGAACACTCCGGTTCAGTTCAAAGTGACCTCCAACTCCGTAATGAACTCCTTCTTCATCCCACGTCTGGGTAGCCAGATTTACGCGATGGCCGGTATGCAGACCAACCTGCACCTGATCGCGAATGAAGCAGGCACCTATGATGGTATCTCCGCCAGCTATAGCGGCCCGGGCTTCTCAGGTATGAAGTTCAAAGCTATTGCGACGCCGGACCGTGCCGCTTTCGACCAGTGGGTTGCAAAAGCGAAGCAGTCTCCAAACACCATGTCTGACATGGCGGCGTTCGAAAAAGTGGCTGCACCTAGCGAATACAACAAGGTGGAGTACTTCTCTAACGTGAAACCTGATTTGTTCAAAGACGTTATTGGCAAATTTATGGATCACGGCAAGAGCATGGACATGACCCAGCCTGAAGGCGAGCATAGCGCGCACAAAGGTATGGAAGGCATGGACATGAGCCACGCGGAAACCGCTCACTAAGGGGCCGAGGAAGAAAATGTTCGGAAAATTGACACTGGATGCAGTGCCCTACCATGAACCGATTATCATGGTTACGGTGGCTGCCATTATCATCGGTGGCGCGGCCTTACTGGCCTTGATCACTTACTTCGGTAAGTGGAGCTACCTGTGGAACGAGTGGCTGACTTCGGTTGACCACAAAAAACTCGGTATCATGTACTGCATCGTCGGTATCGTCATGTTAATTCGTGGCTTTGCGGATGCGATCATGATGCGTAGCCAGCAGGCACTCGCGTCTGCGGGTGAAGCAGGCTTCCTGCCACCGCACCACTACGACCAGATCTTTACCGCTCATGGCGTTATCATGATCTTCTTCGTGGCGATGCCGCTGGTTATCGGTCTGATGAACGTTGTCGTTCCGCTGCAAATTGGCGCGCGCGACGTTGCGTTCCCGTTCCTGAACAACCTGAGCTTCTGGTTTACGGTTGTCGGCGTTATCCTGGTTAACCTGTCACTGGGCGTGGGCGAATTTGCTCAGACCGGCTGGCTGGCTTACCCACCGCTGTCAGGAATTGAGTACAGTCCGGGCGTTGGCGTTGACTACTGGATTTGGGCGCTTCAGCTCTCCGGTGTCGGTACCACCCTGACCGGTATCAACTTCTTCGTGACCATCCTGAAGATGCGTGCACCTGGTATGACCATGTTCAAGATGCCGGTATTTACCTGGGCATCTCTGTGCGCCAACGTACTGATTATCGCATCCTTCCCAATTCTGACCGTCACCATCGCGCTGCTGACCCTGGACCGCTACCTGGGCACCCATTTCTTCACGAATGACATGGGTGGCAACATGATGATGTACATCAACCTGATTTGGGCCTGGGGTCACCCGGAAGTGTACATTCTGGTTCTGCCTGTCTTCGGTGTGTTCTCCGAAATCGCAGCAACCTTCTCGCGTAAACGTCTGTTTGGTTACACCTCTCTGGTGTGGGCAACCGTCTGTATTACCGTTCTGTCGTTCATCGTTTGGCTGCACCACTTCTTTACTATGGGTGCGGGCGCGAATGTAAACGCCTTCTTCGGTATTACCACCATGATTATCGCCATCCCTACCGGGGTGAAGATCTTCAACTGGCTGTTCACCATGTACCAGGGCCGTATCGTGTTCCACTCAGCGATGCTGTGGACCATCGGCTTCATCGTCACCTTCTCCGTAGGTGGGATGACCGGCGTACTGCTGGCGGTACCGGGTGCTGACTTCGTTCTGCACAACAGTCTGTTCCTGATTGCGCACTTCCATAACGTTATCATCGGTGGCGTGGTCTTCGGCTGCTTCGCTGGCGTAACCTACTGGTGGCCAAAAGCGTTCGGCTTCACGCTGAACGAGAAATGGGGTAAACGCGCGTTCTGGTTCTGGATCATTGGCTTCTTCGTAGCATTTATGCCGCTGTACGTGCTGGGCTTCATGGGTATGACCCGTCGTCTGAGCCAGCAGATCGATCCGCAGTTCCACCCAATGCTGATGGTTGCAGCGGGCGGTGCCGCGCTGATTGCCTGCGGTATCCTGTGCCAGCTGATTCAGTACTACGTGTCCATCCGTGACCGTAACCTGAACCGCGACCTGACCGGTGACCCATGGGGCGGCCGTACGCTGGAGTGGGCGACCTCTTCTCCACCTCCGTTCTATAACTTTGCCGTAGTGCCGCACATTCACGAACGTGATGCATTCTGGGAAATGAAAGAAAAAGGTGAAGCGTACAAGCAACCTGACCATTACGAAGAGATCCATATGCCGAAAAACAGCGCAGCGGGCATCGTGATTGCCGCTTTCGCAACGGTATTTGGTTTCGCAATGATCTGGCACATCTGGTGGATGGCGATTGTTGGCTTCGCTGGCATCGTAATCAGCTGGATTGTGAAGAGCTTTGACGAGGACGTGGACTACTACGTACCAGTCCGTGAAGTTGAAAAGCTGGAAAATCAGCATTTCGACGAGATTTCTAAAGCGGGGCTGAAAAATGGCAACTGATACTCTGGCGCACTCGACTGCCCACGCGCATGAACATGCGCACCACGATACAGGACCGACGAAAGTCTTCGGGTTCTGGATCTACCTGATGAGCGACTGCATTCTGTTCTGCTGTCTGTTCGCAACCTATGCCGTTCTGGTGAACGGCACAGCGGGCGGCCCGACCGGCAAGGACATTTTTGAACTGCCGTTCGTTCTGGTTGAAACCGCACTGCTGTTATTCAGCTCCATCACCTACGGCATGGCGGCTATCGCCATGTACAAAAACAACAAGAGCCAGGTTGTCTCCTGGCTGGCGTTGACCTGGTTGTTTGGTGCTGGATTTATCGGGATGGAAATCTATGAATTCCATCACCTGATTATGGAAGGCTTCGGGCCGGATCGCAGTGGCTTCCTGTCTGCGTTCTTCGCGCTGGTCGGTACCCACGGTCTGCACGTGACCTCCGGTCTGATCTGGATGGCGGTTCTGATGTTCCAGATCTCCCGTCGCGGCCTGACCAGCACTAACCGTACCCGTATCATGTGTCTGAGCCTGTTCTGGCACTTCCTGGACGTGGTGTGGATCTGTGTGTTCTCTGTTGTCTATCTGATGGGGGCGATGTAATGAGTCATTCAAACGATCATGGCGCTTCCCACGGTAGCGTAAAAACCTACATGACAGGTTTTATCCTGTCGATCATCCTGACGGTGATCCCGTTCTGGATGGTGATGAGCGGTTCTGCGTCTAAGCCGGTTATTCTGGGTGCAATCCTGGTGACCGCGGTGATTCAGATTCTGGTGCATCTGGTTTGCTTCCTGCACATGAACACCAAGTCCGATGAAGGCTGGAACATGACGGCTTTCATCTTTACCGTGATTATCATCGCTATCCTGGTAGTCGGTTCCATCTGGATTATGTGGAACCTTAACTACAACATGATGGTTCACTAAGAGCGGCGAGTATGTTTAAGCAATACCTGCAAGTAACGAAACCAGGCATCATCTTTGGCAACCTGATCTCCGTGATCGGAGGGTTCCTGCTGGCCTCCAAAGGCAGCATTGATTACACCCTCTTTATCTACACGCTGGTCGGTGTGTCACTGGTTGTTGCGTCCGGTTGTGTATTTAACAACTACATCGACATGGATATCGACAAGAAGATGGAAAGGACCAAAAATCGGGTGCTGGTGAAAGGCCTGATCGCCCCTTCCGTCTCGCTGGTGTACGCCACCTTGCTGGGTATTGCTGGCTTTATGCTGCTGTGGTTTGGTGCTAACCCGCTGGCCTGCTGGCTGGGGGTGATGGGGTTCGTGGTGTATGTGGGCGTTTACAGCCTGTATATGAAGCGTCACTCCGTCTACGGCACGCTGATTGGTTCTCTCTCCGGCGCTGCGCCGCCGGTGATTGGCTACTGCGCCGTCACGAACGAGTTCGACAGCGGTGCGCTGATCCTGCTGGCTATCTTTAGCCTGTGGCAGATGCCGCACTCCTATGCCATCGCGATTTTCCGCTTTAAGGATTATCAGGCAGCGAACATTCCGGTTCTGCCGGTCGTGAAAGGTATTTCCGTTGCCAAGAACCACATCACGCTGTACATCATCGCCTTTGCCGTGGCAACGCTGATGCTCTCGCTGGGGGGTTACGCCGGGTATAAATATCTGGCGGTGGCCGCAGCGGTAAGCGTCTGGTGGCTCGGTATGGCCCTGCGCGGTTACAAAGTGGAAGATGACAAAGTCTGGGCGCGCAAACTGTTTGTGTTCTCGATTGTTGCCATCACCTCGCTGTCCGTGATGATGTCCGTGGACTTTATGGTGCCGGATTCGCATAACCTGCTGACTTACGTCTGGTAAGACACAACAGGTGAATAAAGGGGTGCTTCGGCACCCTTTTTTATTCACTGAATCTATCAATAACGCATGTAATATTTGTTAAATAACCCTTTATTTACCCCGCCCCTTCCCCGCACTACACTATGGCCTGCTTTTGAATTGAGGTGGCAATGAACGATTATAAAATGACACCGGGCGAGCTGCGTGCGACCTGGGGTTTAGGGACTGTTTTCTCGCTACGGATGCTTGGCATGTTTATGGTCCTGCCTGTTCTGACCACATACGGCATGGCATTGCAGGGCGCCAGCGAAGCGCTGATTGGCCTGGCGATTGGTATTTATGGTCTGGCTCAGGCGGTATTCCAGATCCCGTTTGGTCTGCTCTCTGACCGCGTCGGCCGCAAGCCGCTCATTGTCGGTGGTTTGCTGGTTTTTGTGCTCGGTAGCATCATCGCCGCCCTCTCCCACTCCATCTGGGGAATTATTCTTGGCCGCGCCCTGCAGGGCTCCGGCGCGATTGCCGCCGCCGTGATGGCGCTGCTGTCGGATTTAACCCGTGAACAGAACCGTACCAAAGCGATGGCATTTATCGGCGTGAGCTTTGGCGTCACGTTTGCGATTGCGATGGTGCTCGGCCCCATTATTACCCACACGCTTGGCCTGCACGCCCTGTTCTGGATGATTGCCGTGCTGGCGACCATCGGTATTGCCTTAACGCTGTGGGTGGTACCGGACAGCAAAAACCACGTCCTCAACCGTGAATCCGGGATGGTCAAAGGCTGCTTTAGCAAGGTACTGGTTGAGCCGCGCCTGTTGAAGCTTAACTTCGGCATTATGTGTCTGCACATTCTGCTGATGTCGACCTTTGTCGCCCTGCCCGGTCAACTGGCTGCCGCAGGTTTCCCGGCGGCAGAACACTGGAAAATCTATCTGGTGACGATGGTGATTTCGTTCGTCTCGGTGGTACCGTTTATTATCTATGCCGAAGTGAAGCGCAAAATGAAGCGCGTTTTCATTGGCTGTGTGGCGGTATTGCTGATTGCCGAGATCGTGCTCTGGGGCGCTGGCCCCCACTTCTGGGAACTGGTTGCCGGTGTGCAGCTCTTCTTCCTGGCGTTTAACCTGATGGAAGCCCTGCTGCCGTCACTAATCAGCAAAGAATCCCCTGCCGGTTATAAAGGCACGGCGATGGGGATTTACTCCACCAGCCAGTTCATCGGCGTGGCCATTGGCGGTGCCCTCGGCGGCTGGGTCGACGGCCTGTTTGATTCCCAAACCGTCTTCCTCGCAGGCGCACTGCTGGCGACGGTCTGGCTGCTGGTTGCCGGTACCATGAAAGAGCCGCGCTACGTCAGTAGCCTGCGGGTAGAAATTCCTGACGACGTTGAGATCAACGATGCGCTGAAACAGCGTCTTGCATCGACAGAGGGCGTGAGTGAAGTGCTTCTCGCGGCAGAAGAGCGCAGCGCGTATGTCAAAATAGACAGTAAGGTGACAAACCGCTTTGAAGTTGAACAGGCGCTGAAAGCCTGAAAAAAAGCCCGGTTAAACCGGGCTTTTTCGTTTTAATCGCGGAAGTTTTTAAACTGGAACGGTTGTCCCAGATCGCCGCCGCGCACCAGCGCCATGACGGACTGCAGATCATCACGGGATTTTCCGGTAACACGAATTTCTTCACCCTGGATCTGCGCCTGAACCTTCAGCTTGCTGTCTTTGATGAGCTTAACGATTTTCTTCTGAACCGCGCTCTCAATGCCCTGCTTCAGTTTGGCTTCAACAAACCAGGTTTTACCGCTGTGCACGAACTCTTCCGGTACATCCAGCGAGGTCCCTTCAATGCCGCGTTTTAACAGCTTGGCACGCAGAATATCGAGCAGCTGGTTAACCTGGAAATCAGATTCGCTCAGCACCTTAATGGTCTTATTGGCATCGTTCAGCTCAAACGAGGCTTCAACGCCACGAAAATCGAAACGTGACTCAACTTCGCGGGTTGCGTTTTCTACGCCGTTGCGAACTTCCTGGATATCAACTTCGGAAACAATATCGAAAGATGGCATCTTTTCTTCTCCCTTCATTTTTGTTGCGTTGCATAATACCCGCTACGAGGCATAACTCAACAGAAGCTTAGCTGACGGCGCTATACTTAGGCCGTAACACCTGGCGCAGTTGCAGGTGAGGAGGAACAATGAAAATTACAGTGCTCGGATGCGGAGCCCTTGGTCAACTCTGGCTGACCGCACTATGCAAGCACGGACACGAAGTTCAGGGCTGGCTGCGCGTACCTCAGCCCTATTGCAGTGTAAACCTGATTGGTGAAGACGGAAGTATCTTTAACGAATCCCTCACCGCGAACGATCCTGATTTCCTGGCGCATAGCGACCTGCTGCTGGTGACGCTCAAAGCGTGGCAAGTTTCAGATGCGGTAAAAGCGCTGGCCGCCCAGCTTCCCCCCACGTCGCCCGTTTTACTCCTGCATAACGGCATGGGGACGATTGATGAACTGAAAAGCATTGTGCAGCCGCTGCTGATGGCCACCACCACGCACGCCGCACGCCGTGACGGCAATATCATTGTGCATGTCGCCAGCGGCGTCACGCATATTGGACCTGCCCGGGATCAGGACGGCGACTACAGTTATCTGGCAGACACCCTGCAAACGGTGCTTCCGGACGTGGCCTGGCACAACAACATCCGCCCTCAGCTGTGGCGTAAGCTGGCCGTTAACTGTGTGATCAATCCGCTGACGGCGCTGTGGGACTGCCCGAACGGGGAACTGAAGCACCATCCGCAGGAGGTTGCCACCCTCTGTGCTGAAGTCGCCTCGGTGATCGAGCGTGAAGGCTTACACACATCGGCGGATGATTTACGCTATTATGTCGAGCAGGTTATTGATAGTACGGCAGAAAATATCTCATCCATGTTGCAGGATGTTCGGGCGCTACGCCACACGGAAATCGACTACATCACTGGCTATCTGCTAAAACGCGCCCGCGCACACGGTATCATTGTGCCGGAAAACGCCCGCCTGTATGACCTGGTAAAACGTAAGGAGAGTGAATATGAGCGCGTCGGCACTGGTTTGCCTCGCCCCTGGTAGCGAAGAGACAGAAGCGGTCACCACCATCGATATCATGGTGCGTGGCGGTATTCAGGTCACCACCGCCAGCGTCGCCAGCGATGGCAACCTGGCTATTACCTGCTCCCGAGGAGTGAAACTCCTCGCGGATGCGCCACTGGTACAGGTGGCCGACGGGGACTATGACATCATCGTGCTGCCCGGCGGCCTGAAAGGGGCGGAGTATTTTCGCGACAGCACTCTGTTAGTCGAAACCGTCAGACAGTTTCATCTGTCGGGACGTATCGTTGCTGCCATTTGTGCCGCCGCCGGTACCGTGCTGGTTCCGCATAATATCTTTCCCATCGGTAACATGACCGGTTTCCCGGGGCTGAAAGAGACCATCCCGGAAGAGCAGTGGGTGGATAAACGCGTCGTCTGGGATCCGCGCGTCAACCTGCTCACCAGCCAGGGGCCAGGTACCGCGATAGACTTTGGCTTAAAGATTATTGACCTGCTGGTCGGGCGAGAGAAAGCCTACGAAGTCGCCTCCACGCTGGTGATGGCGGCGGGGATTTATAACTACTATGAAGAGTAGTGCAAAGAAAAGCCGGGTGGCGCTAGGTAAAAGCAAAACGGCAACCTCAGGTTGCCGTTTTTAATGTTTGCGCCCTCTCCCCTTGGGAGAGGGTCGGGGTGAGGGCATCAAGCCACACACACACCCGCAAAAAACTACGGGCGATACACCTTCACATTCGCAAAGCCCTGCTCACGCAGGTACAGCGCCTGCAGGCGACTCATCACCCCACGCTCACACCACAGCAGGTATGTTTTGCTCTGGTCGAGGTCGCCAAATTTGGTGCTCAGCTTATAGAACGGCAGAGAAACCACTTCCACCCCTTCCACCTGTAGCGGCTTGTCGTCCTGCTCATCAACGGAGCGGATATCCAGAATCGCGTCGTTGGCACCGAAACCGCTCACGGTTTCAACTTCAACCACTTCCTGCTCGGTCTGCTGGGCAATCTCACGGATGTCGATGTTGGAGGCTTCTTCCACCACTTTATCCAGAATGCTGAAATCAAAGTTCTCTTCTTCCGCTTCGATCTTCGCCTTCACCGCTTTGACCGTCGGGCTCTTCGAAATCACGCCGCAGTACTCTGGCATGGTACGGGCAAAATCTTCAGTGCCGATTTCGCGCGCCAGATCGATGATGTGCTCTTTGTCATGAGAGATCAGCGGACGCAGGATCAGGGTGTCAGAGACATTGTCGATGAGACGCAGGTTGGTCAGCGTCTGGCTGGAAACCTGACCCAGCGCTTCACCGGTGACCAGCGCCTGCACACCATAGCGTTCCGCTACTTTAGAGGCCGCACGCACCATCATACGCTTGAGGACCACGCCCATCTGACCGTCGTCCACTTTCTCCAGGATTTCGCCAACCACTGGCTCGAAGTTGATCGCCACAAAGCGCACGCGGTGCGAGCTGCCAAAGCGATTCCACAGATAGTGTGCCACCTGACGCACGCCGATTTCATGCGCCGCGCCGCCCAGATTAAAGAAGCAGTAATGCACACGGCAGCCGCGACGCATCAGCATGTAGCTGGAGACGCCAGAGTCGAAACCACCGGAAATCAGGGACAGCACATCTTCCTGGGTACCGATTGGGAAGCCGCCGATACCTTCGTAACGCCCTTTCACCAGCAGCAGGCGATCGTTTTCGATCTCCAGGTTCACGGTGACATCCGGGTTGGTCAGACGCACGCGCGCCGTTTCAACATGCTGGTTCAGACCGCCGCCAACGTAACGTTCCACCTCGATAGAGCTGAATTCGTGCTTGCCGCGACGCTTCACGCGCACGCAGAAGGTTTTGCCTTCGATCTGGTCGCGATACTGCACCAGCGCTTTTTCGAAGATGTCATGCAGGGAAGTGAACGGAACATCTTCCACTTCCAGAATATGGTGAATACCTGGAATACGGGTCAGCGCGTCGCGAATGTCCTGACGTTTGTTTTTATCTTTCGCGCGGACTTCAACGTGATCCCAGTGGCGCACCACGGCGAGGGTTTCGTCGTAGTGTTTTAAAACGTTACGAATGTTCCCGGTGAGAATTTTAATAAAGCGCAAACGCACAGATTGGCTTTTGATGGTGATTTCAGGGAACAATTTAATGATAAACTTCATGGCGGCAATGTTTCTTAGGCAAGCGTATTAAGGCTTGTAATGGAAAATAATATTACAGCCCACACCCGTGGCTGCATCCAGGCGCGCAAGTATACCACCATCGCGCCGTTCCTGTGCACATTGCGCGTTATTTGATAATTGCCCCGAGTCCGTTACCATGTCGGGGCTGAGAATATAAGAGTCAATTCACTATGCCGAAGAAGAACGACGCACCGGCCAGTTTTGAAACTGCGCTGAGTGAACTGGAGCAGATCGTCACCCGCCTTGAGAGCGGTGATTTACCGCTGGAAGAGGCGCTCAACGAATTCGAGCGTGGCGTGCAGCTGGCGCGCCAGGGGCAGGTTAAACTGCAGCAGGCCGAGCAGCGTGTGCAGATCCTGCTTTCCGATAGCGAAGACGCTAAGACAACGCCTTTCACACCGGACGCCGAGTAAATGGATTTTGCTAACGAGCTTCAGGCGCGAGTCATACGCGCCAACGACGCCCTGCGCCGTTTTATTGCGCCACAACCTTTTCAGAACACTCCACTGGTTGAGGCCATGCACTATGGCGCACTCTTGGGTGGAAAGCGCCTGCGCCCGTTCCTCGTCTACGCCACAGGCAATATGTTTGGTATCAGCGATACTACGCTGGACGCCCCGGCTGCCGCCGTTGAGTGCATCCATGCCTACTCGCTGATCCACGATGATTTACCGGCGATGGATGATGACGATCTGCGTCGCGGTCAGCCAACCTGCCATATTAAGTTTGGCGAAGCGAATGCCATCCTGGCGGGGGATGCTCTGCAAACGCTGGCATTCTCTATTCTGAGCGATGCGCCGATGGCAGAAGTCAGCGATCGCGACCGTCTGGCAATGATTTCCGAGCTGGCGATGGCCAGCGGCGTTGCCGGCATGTGCGGCGGGCAAGCGCTGGATCTGGAGGCAGAAGGACGTCAGGTTAATCTGGAACAGCTGGAGCGTATTCACCGGCATAAAACGGGCGCACTCATCCGTGCCGCCGTTCGCCTGGGCGCACTGAGCGCGGGTGAACAGGGGCGCAAAGCCCTGCCGATTCTGGACAGATACGCAGAAAGTATCGGTCTGGCGTTCCAGGTTCAGGATGACATTCTGGATGTGGTGGGCGATACTGCAACATTGGGTAAACGTCAGGGTGCGGATCAGCAGCTTGGCAAAAGTACCTACCCCGCCCTGCTGGGTCTTGAGCAAGCCCAGCGTAAAGCCCGGGATCTGATAGAGGAAGCCCGCCAGTCGCTGAATGAACTGGCCGCGCAGTCTCTCGATACCTCGGCACTGGAAGCGCTAGCGGACTATATAATCCAGCGTGATAAATAAACACACTATCTCGATGAGCCTTTGATGAGTTTTGATATTGCCAAATACCCGACACTGGCGTTAGTTGACTCCACCCAGGAGTTGCGTCTGTTGCCGAAAGAGAACCTGCCGAAGCTGTGCGACGAGCTGCGTCGCTATCTGCTCGACAGCGTAAGCCGCTCCAGCGGACATTTCGCCTCCGGGCTTGGCACGGTCGAGCTGACCGTTGCGCTGCACTACGTCTACAACACCCCGTTCGATCAGCTCATCTGGGACGTGGGCCATCAGGCCTATCCACATAAAATTCTGACGGGTCGTCGCGATCAAATTGGCACGATCCGCCAGAAAGGCGGCCTGCATCCGTTCCCGTGGCGCGGTGAGAGTGAGTACGATGTTTTAAGCGTCGGCCACTCCTCCACCTCCATCTCTGCGGGTATCGGTATTGCCGTGGCCGCCGAAAAAGAGAACAAGCAGCGCCGCACCGTCTGCGTGATCGGCGACGGCGCCATCACCGCCGGGATGGCCTTTGAGGCCATGAACCACGCGGGCGATATCAAGCCGGACATGCTGGTTATCCTGAACGATAACGAAATGTCGATTTCCGAGAACGTCGGCGCGCTGAATAACCATCTGGCACAGCTGCTCTCCGGCAAGCTTTACTCCACGCTGCGCGAAGGCGGCAAGAAAGTCTTCTCTGGCGTACCGCCAATCAAAGAGCTGCTCAAGCGCACCGAAGAACACATCAAAGGCATGGTCGTGCCGGGCACACTCTTTGAAGAGCTGGGCTTTAACTATATCGGCCCGGTTGATGGGCACGACGTGCTGGGGCTGGTCACCACGCTCAAGAACATGCGCGACCTGAAAGGCCCGCAGTTCCTGCACATCATGACGAAGAAAGGCCGTGGTTACGAACCGGCGGAAAAAGATCCGATCACTTTCCACGCGGTACCTAAATTCGATCCGACCAGCGGTTGTCTGCCAAAAAGCAGCGGCGGTATGCCGAGCTATTCCAAAATCTTCGGCGACTGGTTATGTGAAACCGCGGCGAAAGACAACAAGCTGATGGCGATCACCCCGGCTATGCGAGAAGGTTCCGGCATGGTCGAGTTCTCCAAAAAATACCCTGACCAGTATTTTGACGTGGCGATTGCCGAGCAGCACGCAGTCACCTTCGCGGCGGGTCTGGCGATTGGTGGATACAAACCGGTGGTGGCGATCTACTCCACCTTCCTGCAACGCGCCTACGATCAGGTGATCCATGACGTTGCCATCCAGAAGCTGCCGGTGCTGTTTGCTATCGACCGCGCAGGCATCGTGGGTGCTGACGGCCAGACGCACCAGGGTGCATTCGATCTTTCGTTCCTGCGCTGCATCCCGGACATGGTTATCATGACGCCAAGCGACGAAAACGAATGTCGTCAGATGCTGTATACCGGCTATCACTACCAGGATGGTCCAAGCGCGGTTCGCTATCCACGCGGTAACGCGGTAGGCGTTGAGCTGCAGCCGCTGGAAAAACTGGCGATAGGTAAAGGTCTGGTGAAACGTCGCGGTGAGAAAGTGGCAATTCTGAACTTTGGTACCCTGATGCCAGAGGCCGCTAAGGTCGCTGAAGCGCTTAATGCCACTCTGGTGGATATGCGCTTCGTGAAACCGCTCGATGAATCCCTGATCCTGGAAATGGCAGAAACCCATGAGGTGCTGGTGACGCTGGAAGAAAACGCCATCATGGGCGGCGCGGGGAGCGGCGTGAACGAGGTGCTGATGGCGAACCGTAAAGCCGTTCCGGTACTGAACCTTGGTCTGCCGGATCACTTCATTCCGCAAGGTACTCAGGACGAAGCCCGCGCGGCAATTGGCCTGGACGCCGCTGGTATTGAAGCCAAAATTCGTAGCTGGCTTGCCTGATCCTTCCCCTTTTCCGCTCCTGCTATGCTTAAACGTATTGTTTAAAAAAGCAGGAGTGGAACCATGCAATACACGACATTAGGAAAAACGGATCTTAACGTTTCCCGACTTTGCCTGGGCTGTATGACCTTTGGCGAGCCTGACCGGGGTAATCACGCCTGGACGCTGCCGGAAGAGAGCAGCCGCCCTATCATCAAACGCGCCATTGAAGGTGGCATTAACTTCTTTGACACCGCCAACAGCTACTCCGACGGCAGCAGTGAAGAGATCGTTGGCCGAGCCCTGCGCGATTTTGCGCGTCGTGATGAAATCGTCGTCGCCACCAAGGTCTATTACCCGGTGGGCGATCTGGCTGAGGGGCTCTCTCGCGCCCAGATCCTGCGTTCCATTGATGACAGCCTTCGACGCCTGAACATGGACTATGTCGACCTGCTGCAAATTCACCGCTGGGATTACAACACGCCCATTGAGGAGACGCTTGAAGCGCTCAACGATGTGGTGAAAGCCGGTAAAGCGCGCTACATCGGCGCATCGTCTATGCACGCGTCGCAGTTTGCTCAGGCGCTGGCTCTGCAGGCGCAACATGGCTGGGCGCGCTTCGTCACCATGCAGGATCACTACAACCTGATCTATCGCGAAGAAGAACGCGATATGCTACCGCTCTGCTATCAGGAAGGCGTGGCGGTGATCCCGTGGAGCCCGCTGGCACGTGGTCGCCTGACCCGTCCGTGGGGGGAAACCACGGCCCGCCTGGTATCGGATGAAGTAGGAAAAAATCTTTATTCCAGTACAGAAGCCAGCGATGCGTTAATTGCCGAACGGTTAGCCGGGATCGCCGACGATACCGGAGCCACCCGCGCCCAGGTCGCGCTGGCATGGCTGCTGGGTAAACGCGGCGTCGCGGCACCGATTATTGGCACTTCGCGGGAAGAGCAGCTTGATGAACTGCTGAATGCGGTAGATATCACGCTGACGCCAGAGCAGGTTGCCGAGCTGGAGACACCGTATCAGCAGCATCCGGTGGTGGGGTTTAAATAATCCCTCTCCCTAACCCTCAAATACGTAAGCCGGGTAAGACGAAGCCGCCACCCGGCAGTACAGATCGCACAACATCACCCGAAGTGATCGTACCCTTTCCAGTCCAGCGTAACGGGCGCACCATCTTTCACAAACTTCAGCCCTTCACTCTCCGGCATGATCTGGCCGATACAGGTAAATTTCGCGCCAAGATGCGCTAACGCCACGTCCAGCGTCCCACGGTTGAGCTCAGGCACGGTAAAGCACAGCTCATAATCTTCGCCGCCGGAGAGCGCCCAGCGCAGCGCCTGCTCAGGCTCGACGTGTCGAAGCAGCTGCTCTGATAGCGGGAACAGATCCAGGTCAACGCGCGCGCCGACACCGCTGGCCTTCAGAATATGACCGAGATCTGAAATTAACCCGTCCGAGAGATCGATAGCCGAGCTTGCCCGTTCGCGTAGCGCCTGGCCGTGAAGAATACGCGGCGTTGGCCGCAGATGACGTTTGACCAGATACGCCGCGTCGTCAGTGTCATTCACGGTTAAGCGATCCTGAAGGATTGCCAGTCCCGCTGCGCTGTCGCCCGGCGTACCGGTGACGTAGATCCAGTCGCCAGGTTTCGCCCCGGAGCGTTTCAGCGCGCGTCCAGCCGGCACATAACCGTGGATCGCGAGCGTCATCGATAGCGGCCCCGCCGTGGTATCGCCGCCAATCAATTGCATGTCGTAGTAGTTAAGCTGCTCAAACAGAGCGTCACTGAAGGCTTCAAGCCAGGGTTCATCGACCTCTGGCAGCGTCAGGGCCAGCGTTAACCACGCCGGATCGGCCCCCATCGCAGCCAGATCGCTCACGTTGACCGCCAGCGCTTTATACGCCAGATCGGCAGGATCGATATCAGGTAAGAAATGGCGCCCGCACACTAAGGTGTCGGTGCTGATTGCCAGCGTCTGTTTTTCGGGAATATTGAGAAGTGCACAGTCATCGCCAATGCCGGTTTCAACATCAAGACGAGAGGTTCTGACACGGTCGAAATAACGGGCAATCAGGGAGAATTCGCCGCATGCCATACGTTATGCCTCAGCAAATAAAAGAAAAAACCGGAGCCGCACTGCCCGTCAGGCAATGCAGAGCTCCGGTTTGCGGATCACTTTTTGTGGGGACGGATCGCAGGTGCTGCTTTATCAAGAACGCCGTTTACAAACTTGTGGCTGTCTTCCGCGCCGAAGGTTTTCGCCAGTTCGATCGCTTCGTTGATGGCCACTTTGTACGGCACATCATCACGTTTAGACAGCTCAAACAGCGCAATGCGCAGCACTGCTTTTTCAACCTGACCCAGCTCTTCGAGCAGACGGGAGAGGTAGGGTTTCATCAGACCATCGAGATACGCGCTATTAGTCGCCACTCCCGACAGCAGTTCACGGAAGTACAGAACGTCAACATCTTTCACGTCCTGTTCTGACAGGAACTGGTATTCAACATCAGCGATGTCGTTCTGGGACAACTGCCAGGAGTAAAGTGCCTGAACGGCACATTCACGGGCGCGGCGACGAGCAGCAGGTTTCACGGAATTCCCCTTACAAAAAAATCAGGCCTTGATGGCTTTCAATACATTGATCATTTCAAGCGCGGTCAGTGCAGCTTCTGCACCTTTGTTACCGGCTTTAGTGCCAGCACGTTCGATGGCTTGTTCAATACTTTCGGTGGTCAGCACGCCGAACGCGACAGGAATTTCAGCATCCTGTGCAACGTGCGCCAGACCATTGCTTGCACCGCCCGCAACGTATTCGAAGTGCGCAGTGCCGCCACGAATAACGGTACCCAGCGCAATCACCGCGTCGTATTTACCGGTTTTCGCCAGCGCGCCCGCTGCCAGTGGCAGTTCGTAAGCACCTGGAACCCACACAACGGTAATGTTGTCATCTTTAACCTGGCCGATACGTTTCAGGGCGTCAACCGCACCTTCCAGCAGGCTATCGTTGATGAAGTTGTTGAAACGCGCAATGGTGATGGCGACGCGAGCGTCCGGGGTAGCTACAGCAGCTTCAATAATGTTCATACTCTTCCTTTACGGGTTCATTTGGCCCCGCAGGGGGGCGGATTTTATCATAATACTTTGCGCACTGCTTCCCTATTTCAGGAGCAATTACGCTGTCGTTAAATGGAGGCAAACATCCGGACCCACCGGACGAATCTCGCTAAATTTGAGTTGTGGTGCATCGGCCAGTTTTTCAAGGCCGGGCAGCACAAACAGGCCACGCGCGTCGCTACCCAGCAGTTTAGGCGCAACGTAGACAATCAGTTCATCGACCAGACCCGCCTGGAGCAGTGCGCCTGCCAGCGTCGGGCCGGCTTCCACCCAGATGCTGTTCACCTGCTGCTTACCCAGCAGCATCATCAGCACCACTAAATCCAGATGACCGTTGTGCTCCGGCACCATAATGCTGCGCACGCTTTCCGGCCAGTCGCGTGAATCTTCCTTTGTGCGGGCAATCCAGGTTTCACCGGGCTGCTGCACAATGCGGTGTTCAGGCGTGACGCGGTTCTGGCTATCAATGACAATACGCAGCGGCTGACGCAGGTTTTCCTGTGGGTACAGCGCCTGGGTATCGGCATTCAGTTCGTTCCAGCGCACGGTCATGGCCGGATCGTCCGCGAGCACCGTTTCACTGCTGGTGAGGATAGCATGGCTTTGCGCACGCAGACGTTGCACATCGCGCCTTGCCTGCGGCGAGGTGATCCACTGACTTTCGCCGTTCGCCATCGCCGTGCGGCCATCCAGTGAGGCGCCCAGCTTGAGCTGAATATACGGGAACCCGGTACGCATACGCTTCAGGAAGCCTTTGTTGATCGCTTCCGCGTCCTGCATCATCAGGCCGTGGCTAACATCGATCCCTTCCTGCTGCAGACGGTACAGACCACGTCCGGCCACCTGGGGATTAGGATCCTGCATCGCAGCGACAACGCGCGACACTCCCGCCGCAATCAGCGCTTCACAGCATGGCGGTGTGCGCCCGTGATGGCTGCACGGCTCAAGCGTCACGTAGGCCGTAGCCCCACGCGCTTTTTCACCCGCCATACGCAGGGCATGCACCTCAGCATGGGGCTCGCCCGCGCGGTAGTGGAAACCTTCGCCCACGATCTCGCCATCTTTAACAATGACGCACCCGACGTTGGGGTTAGGATGGGTGGTAAATCGACCGCGCTGCGCCAGCTTCATGGCGCGCGCCATGTACATCTCATCCTGCATGGACTCAATCCTGTAAGCGGGCGATCTCTTCGCCAAACTCTTTGATATCTTCGAAACTGCGGTAGACAGAGGCGAAGCGGATATAGGCAACCTTATCGAGCTTTTTCAACTGCTCCATCACCAGATTGCCGATCATCTTGCTGGGCACTTCACGTTCACCCAGACCACGAAGGTAAGATTTAATGTGGTTTAACGCCATTTCGACGTCATCCGCGCTGACGGGGCGTTTTTCCAGCGCTTTGAGCATTCCGCTGCGCAGCTTCTCTTCGTTAAACGGCTCGCGCACGTCGTTACTTTTTACCACGCGCGGCATGACCAGCTCTGCCACCTCAAAGGTCGTGAAACGCTCGTTACATACCAGACACTGCCGACGGCGGCGTACGGAAGACCCTTCGCCCACAAGACGAGAATCGATGACTTTGGTATCCACAGCGGAGCAGAATGGGCAATGCATACGGTATCCCTGTTATCTGGTTAACTGACTTTCATTTTACCCTGAACTGGCCTGACAACAAAGGAAGAGCTTTTTGAGACAAAGGATCTATGTCTGTCGGGATGATGCTGGCTACCATTACGGTGATCCGTTATTTCAAGGAATTAAACGCAATGACAAGACGTTACCTGAAAATTCTGCTGGTGGGGAGCCTCTTCACCCTTAGTGCCTGTGCACAGCAAACCGAAGTCCGCCAGATGAAACAGAGCGTGAATACGCTCAATACGGCAATGGACAAACTGAACAAAGAGACCGTGAAGATCACCCAGCAAAACGCGCTGAATGCAAAATCCACCAGCGGAGTGTATTTGCTGCCGGGGGCCAACACCCCTGCCCGTCTCAACAGCCAGGTTGGCACGTTAAAAATGTCGCTGGTGAATGTGGCGGCAAATGCGGATGGTACTCGCGCAACATTACGCATTCAGGGTGAGTCCAACGATCCGCTGCCAGCCTTTAGCGGCACCGTCGAGTGGGGCCAGATCCAGGGCACCACCGAGAATTACCAGGAGGTGAACGTGAAGAATCAGCTCTTCACCGCCCCGGCCAGTGTTTTAGCGCCGAGTGATGTGGATATTCCGCTGCAGTTAAGCGGCCTTACGCCCGATCAGTTAGGCTTTATCCGCATTCACGACATCCAACCCGCCGCACAGTAATCCCCCTCCTTTTGAGCGGAGTGAAATGTCACTCCGCTAACATTTACATTTCGTATGGATTGGCAACATAAATGATTGCCGCTACAATCCCGGCCGTTTAAAGTACGCAAACGTGAACGCAATCGATTACGCGTGTGAGAGATATGTGAAACAACACATATTTTTGTGAGCAAGGATTCCTATAATAGGCTCCGCAGAAACACGAAATATTTAGAAACGCAATTCGCGCATTTTTCACTCCCGGAAGGGAATTTCAATCAGTGGCATGATTATGAAAAAAACATTACTCGCAGCCGGCGCCGTGCTGGCATTGTCCTCCTCTTTCACTGTTAACGCAGCGGAAAACGATAAACCACAATACCTCTCCGACTGGTGGCACCAGAGCGTTAACGTGGTCGGCAGCTACCACACCCGTTTCGGACCTCAGATCCGTAACGATACCTACCTGGAGTACGAAGCGTTCGCCAAGAAAGACTGGTTTGATTTCTACGGCTATATGGATGCACCGGTCTTCTTCGGTGGTAACACCGACGCAAAAGGTATCTGGAACCACGGTTCCCCACTGTTCATGGAGATCGAACCGCGCTTCTCTATTGATAAACTGACTGGTACCAGCCTGGCGTTTGGTCCGTTCAAAGAGTGGTATTTCGCAAACAACTATATCTACGACATGGGCCGTAACAAGTCCGGTCGCCAGAGCACCTGGTATATGGGTCTGGGTACCGACATCGACACGGGCCTGCCAATGAGCCTGTCTCTGAACGTGTACGCTAAGTATCAATGGCAGAACTACGGTGCCGCGAACGAAAACGAGTGGGATGGTTACCGTTTCAAAGTGAAATACTTTGTGCCAATCACCCAGCTGTGGGGCGGCAACCTGAGCTATATCGGCTTCACCAACTTTGACTGGGGTTCCGATCTGGGCGACAACGACTTCCGCGATCTGAACGGTAATAAAGCGCGCACCAACGACTCCATCGCCTCCAGCCACATCCTGGCGCTGAACTACGATCACTGGCACTACTCTGTTGTTGCGCGTTACTGGCACAACGGTGGACAGTGGAACGACGACGCCAGCCTGAACTTCGGCAACGGCGACTTCAGCGTCCGTTCTACCGGTTGGGGTGGTTACCTGGTAGTGGGTTACAACTTCTAATCGTGTGATTGTTGCCGGGTGGCGCTGACGCTTACCCGGCCTACAAAACCTGTGCGGGCTGTCTCTCCCCGTGGCTTGTTACTGCTTCACCTTGCGCAAAAAATCCGCCAGCGATCGGTCTGCACTCTCACTAAAGCGTCTTTCCGTAAGGACAATTTTGAGGCATCTGTCGAGACGGAAACAGCGATAGTCATCGCGCAGTTCACACCATGACGCCAGTAGCCAGCGTTCTCCCCAGAAAAACAGCCCCAGCGGCTGAACCTCACGCGTTGAAAATTGCCCCGCTTCGTCACGATAATGCAGCACGAGCACGCGCTGGGCCGAGATCGCCTGATGTATGACATCAAAATCACTGCGGGAGTGGCTTTTCATGCCAAAATCCGGGGCGTAGATCCGCGTCTGCTCTGCCTTTCGGCGGCTCTCTTCGGGCAGGATCGCGAGCACTTTCTCCTGTGCAGACTCCAGTTCGCGCGACAGCGACTCCCCACCCCAGGTGGTAAGCAGGCGAATAGCCACAATCAGCGCCTCAGAC
Source organism: Enterobacter cloacae complex sp. IR5384 (assembly GCF_049237265.1). Lineage (NCBI taxonomy): Bacteria > Pseudomonadati > Pseudomonadota > Gammaproteobacteria > Enterobacterales > Enterobacteriaceae > Enterobacter > Enterobacter cloacae complex sp. IR5384. Next base: position 48,576 of record NZ_JBMKHJ010000015.1, read on the forward strand.
TCCTTGTTTGTCAGCATCAGCGGCGGCAGGTCAAACCCCGACATCAGCCGGTAACCGCTCCCCGCTTCGCCCTCCACCGGCACGCCGGAAAGCGACAGGTCGCGGATATCGCGGTACACCGTGCGCTCAGAAACGCCCAGCCGGTCCGCAAGATGCGCTGCCGTTGTCAGACGTCGGCCCCGCAGGATCTGTACTATCTGAAACAAACGGTCAGCGCGTCGGGTCATTTTTGCTTACGCTCTCAGGCAGGTTGATGAAGGCCGACGCGATTACCTTCGCTGTCGGTAAATAAAGCAATAGTACCAATACCGCGCGGTAACTCCAGCGGGCCAAACACGCACTCGCCGCCCGCAGAGGCAATGCGATCGAGCGTAGCGGTCAAATTGTCAGTATGCAGGTAGATAATGGCCCCCTGCACCGAGGGAATAATCCCCTCAAATTTTGCCAGCGCGCCGCCGGTGGCCGGATCCTCATGCGGGAATACCGCCAGCTCGGCGCTGTCCATTTTCTCGCGCCTCAGTGAAACCTGCATCACCGGCTCATAAAATTTGATGGCGCGATCCATATCCGCGACCGGAATTTCAAACCAGTTAATTACACTTTTCATACATCCTCCTGACTCTTGTTTGGGTTCAACAGGAGTCTACGACAGGGCTCCTGACAGCATACTGTCAGGAGTGTTTGTCAGGAGCAGATAAAAAAAATCCCGGTCAACAGACCGGGATTTCGATAACGCGATAAACGTCTTACGGCAGAATAGACGGCTGATCCGCCCCTTCTTTCTCGACTTTCTGCTGGAGCAGGTGCTCGCGCTTCATGCCAAGTTTCAGTGCCAGAGCGGACGCCACGTAGATTGACGACGCAGTACCGATAGACACACCGATCAGCATGGTCAGCGAGAAGCCTTCCAGCACTGGACCACCGAAGAGATACAGCATCAGGATCACCATCAAGGTGGTACCGGATGTGATCAAGGTACGGTGCAGCGTCTGGGTCAACGACACGTTAAAGATTTCGTACGGCGTACCGCGACGGATCTTACGGAAGTTTTCACGAATACGGTCAGATACCACGATACTGTCGTTCAGGGAGTAACCGATAACGGACATCAGGGATGCCACAATTGTCAGGTCAATCTCAATATGGAACAGAGACAGTACGCCCATGGTGATCACCACGTCGTGCGCCAGTGCGATAACCACACCCGCCGCCAGTCGCCACTCAAAGCGGAAACCGACGTAAACCAGGATGGAGATCAGCGCCACCAGCAGTGCCATCGCACCGGTTTGCGCCAGGTCCGCACCCACGCTCGGGCCGACGAACTCAATACGCTTAACCGTGGCGTTCTGGCTGGTTGTTTCGTTAATCACGCTAACAACCTTGCTGCCCAGTTCCTGACTGCCGTTGGCATCGTGTACCGGCGGCATACGCACCATGATGTCGCGGCTGCTGCCGAAGTTCTGCAGCAGCGGCTCTTCAAAGCCCGCTTTCTGCAGTGACTGACGCATCTGGTCCATATCGACCGGTTTTTCCAGGGTGATTTCAATCACCGTACCACCGGTGAAATCCAGACCCCAGTTAAAGCCTTTTACGCCCATAACGACGATGGACAGAATCAGCAGTAAACCTGAAATGCCGAAGGCCCAGTAGTCCCAGCGCATAAAGTCCCAGACTTTACGGCCGTGGTTCAATTGTTCAACAGTATATTCCTGTGCCACAACGCACTCCTCAGATAGACAGCTTTTTGACGCGCTTGCCGCCGTACAGCAGGTTCACGATGGCACGGGTGCCGACAATAGCAGTAAACATTGACGTTGCAACACCGATACCGGTGGTAATCGCAAAGCCTTTGATTGCGCCAGTCCCCACTGCATACAGGATAAGAACCTTGATCAGTGTTGTTACGTTCGCATCGAAGATGGAGCTGAACGCGCCTTTATAGCCTTCATCAATCGCCTGCTGAACAGAGCGACCGTTGCTCAACTCTTCTTTGATACGTTCGTTAATCAGTACGTTGGCGTCGACTGCCACCGCAAGGGTCAGAACGATACCCGCAATCCCCGGCATGGTCAGCGTCGCCCCTGGCAGCAGGGACATAATGCCGATGATCAGCACCAGGTTCGCGATCAGCGCGGAGGTGGCAATCAGACCAAACTTCTTATAGAAGAAGATCATGAAGAGGATAGAGACCGCCAGACCGGCCAGACACGCTTCCAGCCCCTGCTGGATGTTTTGCATACCCAGAGTTGGACCAATGGTACGTTCTTCAACAATCTGAATTGGCGCAATCAGCGCACCGGCACGCAGCAGCAGAGAGAGCTGACGCGCTTCGTTCGGGTTGTTGATACCGGTAATACGGAAGCTGTTACCCAGACGAGACTGGATATTGGCGATGTTAATCACCTCTTCCTCTTTCACCAGCACCGCACGGCCGTTAGCGTCTTTCTTACCGCTGTCTTTGTACTCCACGAACAGGGTTGCCATCGGTTTACCGATGTTGTCCTTGGTGAAGTTAGACATGATGTTACCACCCGCGCTGTCCAGCGAGATGTTAACCTGCGGCTGGTTGTACTCGTCCTGGCTGGAGGTGGAGTCGGTGATATGGTCACCGGTCAGGATCACGCGTTTGTACAGCACAACGGGCTGACCTTCGCGGGTCTCTTTCACTTCCGAGTCACCCGGAATACGGCCAGAAGCGGCAGCAGACTGGTCAACGTTGGTGTTCACCAGACGGAATTCCAGCGTTGCAGTGGCGCCCAGAATCTCTTTCGCGCGCGCGGTGTCCTGAATACCCGGCAGTTCTACAACGATACGGTCAGCACCCTGACGCTGCACCAGCGGTTCAGCCACGCCCAGTTGGTTTACACGGTTGCGCAGAATGTTGATGTTCTGCTGAACGGCATATTCACGCGCTTCTTTCAGACGGGCGTCGGTCATTACCGCGCGCAGCTGGTTGCTGCCCTGAGCGGTGATCACCAGGTCACGGTGACGTTGGGTCAGGTAATCTACAGCCTGATCGCGCGCCGCACTGTCGCGGAACGTGATGCTCATACCGTAGTTATCTTCTTTACGAACGGTGGTATACGCGATGCCTTTATCACGCAGATCGCTGCGCAGGCTATCGATATTCTGTTCCTGCAGTTTGCCCAGCGCGGTATCCATATCCACTTCCATCAGGAAGTGTACGCCGCCACGGAGGTCAAGACCGAGTTTCATTGGCTCTGCGCTCAGCGCAGCCAGCCAACGTGGGGTAGCAGGAGCAAGGTTAAGCGCCACGACGTATTTATCACCCAGCACGCCCATCAGCGCTTCGCGAGCGCGGAGCTGCGTGTCGGTGGTGTCGAAGCGAGCAAGAATTGCGCCCTCTTCCAGAGCCACAGACTTAGCGGTAATTTTTTCTTCTTGTAACGTTTTCTGGACCTGGATCAGCGTTTGCTCACTGGCGGCGACACCGCGCGCGCCAGTGATTTGAACAGCCGGATCCTCACCATACAGGTTGGGAAGCGCGTACAGCAGGCCGACGAGAATCACGACGACCAGCATGATGTACTTCCACAAAGGATAACGGTTTAACACGGCAGTTCCCTTTGGGAAAAGTTGGGATTACAGCGCCTTCATGGTGCCTTTCGGCAGAACGGCAGCTACGAAGTCACGTTTGATAACCACTTCAGTGGTGTCGTTCAGGGCGATAGCAATGTAGCCACTTTCAGCCACTTTGGTTACGCGACCGACCAGGCCACCGTTAGTCAGGACTTCATCACCTTTCGCGATGGAGTCCATCAGCTTTTTGTGCTCTTTGGTACGCTTCTGCTGTGGGCGCAGGATCATGAAGTAGAAGATCAGACCGAACACAACCAGCATCAGAATCAGAGACATCGGGCTGCCCTGCGCTGGAGCACCTGTTGCCGCTACCGCATCAGAAATAAAAAAGCTCATTCAAATTCCCTCATTATTAATATTAATCAACGTTCAAAGGTGGAACGGTTCGACCCTGACGTTGGTAAAAATCGGTCACGAAGCTCTCTAATTTACCCTCTTCGATAGCCTTGCGTAAACCAGCCATTAAGCGCTGATAATAGCGAAGGTTATGAATGGTATTGAGACGCGCGCCCAAAATCTCATTGCAACGATCGAGATGATGCAAATACGCGCGAGAATAATTGCGACAGGTGTAGCAATCGCACTCGGCATCGAGCGGACTGGTGTCACTCTTATGCTTCGCGTTACGGATTTTCACCACGCCATCGGTAACAAACAGATGACCGTTACGTGCGTTACGGGTTGGCATGACGCAGTCGAACATATCGATGCCGCGGCGCACACCTTCAACCAGATCTTCTGGCTTACCCACACCCATCAGGTAACGGGGTTTATCCGCCGGGATTTGCGGGCAGACATGTTCCAGAATACGGTGCATGTCTTCCTTCGGCTCACCCACAGCTAAACCGCCGACAGCGTAGCCATCAAAACCTATCTCTACCAGACCTTTAACAGAGATATCGCGTAAATCTTCGTAAACACTGCCCTGGATAATGCCGAACAGCGCATTTTTGTTCTGCAGGGAGTCAAAACGGTCGCGGCTACGCTTCGCCCAGCGCAGCGACATCTCCATGGAACGTTTAGCGTAATCCCAGTCCGCCGGGTATGGCGTACATTCGTCGAAGATCATCACGATGTCAGAGCCGAGATCGTACTGAATCTCCATAGACTTTTCAGGATCGAGGAAAATCGGATCGCCGTTGATCGGGTTACGGAAGTGGACGCCCTCCTCGGTGATCTTGCGAATATCACCCAGGCTGAAGACCTGGAAACCGCCAGAATCGGTCAGGATCGGGCCTTTCCACTGCATGAAGTCATGCAGATCGCCGTGAAGCTTCATGATCTCCTGACCAGGACGCAGCCACAGGTGGAAGGTATTACCGAGGATAATCTGGGCGCCAGTGGCTTCTACTTCTTCCGGCGTCATCCCTTTTACGGTGCCGTAAGTCCCCACAGGCATAAACGCGGGGGTTTCCACCACGCCGCGATCAAACACCAGGCGACCGCGACGCGCGCGGCCATCGGTGGTATCGAGTTCAAATTTCATTTTTATTCCTCTGTGCCAGAAAAACAGTCCAACACATTATTCCGGTGCCGCGGACTTATTCCCCGACACGCTCATTCAAAGCCAGCGGATTGTACGTGATAAACATCGCGTCCCCGTAGCTAAAAAAGCGATATTTTTGTTCTACCGCAGACTTGTATGCCGCCATGGTGTGCTGATACCCCGCAAAGGCGGAGACCAGCATAATCAGCGTTGATTCAGGCAGATGGAAATTGGTCACCAGAGCATCGATGACTTTGTACTGATAGCCCGGATAGATAAAGATCTGCGTATCGCCAAAGAATGGCTCGATCAGATCTTTTTGAGCCGCCTGGGCAGCGCTCTCCAGTGAACGTACGGAGGTGGTGCCTACTGCAACAACGCGGCTGCCGCGCGCTTTTGCCGCCAGAACCGCATCAACAACCTCCTGCGGCACTTCAGCATACTCAGAGTGCATGATGTGATCTTCAATGCTGTCTACCCGCACCGGCTGGAAGGTGCCCGCGCCGACGTGCAGCGTCACAAACGCCATCTCCACGCCTTTCGCGCGTAATTTTTCCAGCAGCGGTTCGTCAAAGTGCAAACCCGCCGTCGGCGCCGCTACCGCGCCAGGCTTCTGGCTGTAGACGGTCTGGTAGAGCTCACGATCGGCCTCTTCATCCGGGCGCTCAATGTACGGCGGCAAAGGCATGTGGCCGATGGCATTGAGAATATCCAGCACCGTGCGCTCATCGTTGAACTCCACTTCGAACAGCGCGTCGTGGCGCGCGGTCATGGTTGCTTTGATGCTCTCGTCATCGCCCAGCAGCAGTTCGGCACCCGGTTTAGGTGCTTTAGAGGCGCGAATATGTGCCAGAATACGTTTATCATCGAGCATACGTTCGACCAGCACTTCAATCTTGCCGCCGCTGGCCTTGCGGCCAAACAGACGCGCCGGGATCACGCGGGTATTGTTAAAGACCAGCAGATCGCCAGGGTTGAGCTTGTCGAGCAGATCGGTGAAAGTACCGTGCGTCAGCTCGCCCGTTGGCCCGTCCAGTGACAGCAAGCGACAGCTACTGCGCTCAGGCATTGGATAGTGAGCAATCAGGGATTCAGGTAGTTCAAAGGAGAAATCGGCGACGCGCATGACGTATACTCGTGACTTAAAAACAGGCGGCATAGTCTAGTGCTCACACCCTTTTGCTGCAACAACTAGCCGCCCCCGGACAAATAAAACGCATGAATTTTCTCGCTCACCTGCACCTCGCTCACCTCGCTGACAGCTCCCTTTCCGGCAATTTGCTGGCCGATTTCGTCCGCGGCAACCCCGCCGAGACCTGGCCCGCTGAGGTTGTCGACGGGATTTTTATGCATCGTCGTATCGATGTCATGACGGATAACCTGCCAGAAGTAACCGAGGCCAAAGCGTGGTTTCGCCCTGAAACGCGCCGCGTTGCGCCAATCTCGCTTGATGTCATGTGGGACCATTTCCTGTCGCGCCACTGGGAGCAGCTGTCGCCGAAGATGCCATTGCCGGATTTTGTGCGTTATGCCCACCAGCAGGTGTCGATCATTCTGCCCGACTCGCCGCCGCGCTTTGTGAATCTGAATAATTACCTGTGGTCGGAACGCTGGCTGGAGCGCTATCGCGAGATGGACTTCATCCAGAATGTGTTAAATGGGATGGCGAGCCGCCGACCGCGTCTGGATGCGCTACGCGATTCATGGCATGACCTGGACGAACATTACGATGCGCTGGAAACGCGTTTCTGGCAGTTTTACCCGCGAATGATGGCGCAGGCGAAAAACAAACAGCTCTGACAGAATTCGCATTGATAGGTAAAAGCTGGCGGAACGATTGTCACCACCTCTTTGTCTTATCCATGAACACTCTCTATACTGGCTCGCGTTGCGTTCCAAATAACCTTAGTATCTACAGGAGAATCATATGGTTCTGGTAACTCGTCCGGCTCCGGATTTTACAGCTGCAGCAGTTCTGGGCAACGGTGAAATCGTTGAAAACTTCAACTTCAAACAGCACACCAACGGTAAAGCGACCGTTCTGTTCTTCTGGCCAATGGACTTCACTTTCGTTTGCCCGTCTGAGCTGATCGCGTTCGACAAACGTTATGAAGAATTCCAGAAGCGTGGCGTAGAAGTGGTTGGCGTCTCCTTCGACTCTGAGTTTGTACACAACGCATGGCGTAACACCCCTGTCGACAAAGGCGGCATCGGTGCGGTGAAATACGCAATGGTTGCGGACATCAAACGCGAAATCCAGCAGGCTTACGGTATCGAACATCCGGACGCTGGCGTTGCGCTGCGTGGCTCCTTCCTGATCGACGCGAACGGCATCGTGCGTCACCAGGTTGTGAACGATCTGCCGCTGGGTCGTAACATCGACGAAATGCTGCGTATGGTTGACGCGCTGCAGTTCCACGAAGAGCACGGTGAAGTGTGCCCGGCTCAGTGGGAAAAAGGTAAAGAAGGTATGTCTGCATCCCCAGACGGCGTTGCGAAATACCTGTCCGAGAACGTATCCAGCCTGTAATCGGCACGGTTTACGAAAAAGGCCCGCTTATGCGGGCCTTTTTGTTATCACGCCGTCAGCCAAACCAGACGGAAGCAGAAATCGCCGGCAGGGAGAGGATCCCCTCCTGCACGCTCCCTTTCCCCTCTTTTAGCTGCCACGCGCTCACGTTAAGCAGCGGAGAGTCATCCAGCACCACTTCGCACGCCTCACCCCGGTTGATGGCTACCAGCACGCGCTGCTGGTTATAGACGCGGACAAACACCACCACGTTGTCGTGGGCATAAACCACCTGACAACCGCCGTAGCGCAGCGCCTGGCTCTGCTTACGCAGTTTCGCCAGCCGCTGATACAGGCTGAACAGCACATTGTCCTGCTTCGCCGGATCCCATGGGAAGGTTTTGCGGCAGAATGGATCGTTGTTCCCGTCCAGCCCCACCTCATCGCCGTAATAGATGCACGGCACGCCCGGCCAGGTAAAGAGCCAGGTCACCGCCAGCGGCAGGCGCGCGACATCCTTACCGAGCAGGGATTTAAATCGCGCGGTGTCATGGCTGTCCAGCTGGTTAAACATCCGTAACTGCTGCTGATGCGAAAGACTGGCGCGGTAGTTATCCATCCACGCCATGCAGGTTTCCGCATCAATATGTTGCGGATCGTAGGAAATATCGGTGTTAGCAAGGAATCCCCACAGCGGGAAGGTAAAACCGCGATAGTTCATTGCCGCATCTTCTGCGTCCGCCTGCAGCCACTGGCGCGCGTCGCCAAAATGTTCGCCAAACACGAACGCCTCCGGCTGCGCGGCTTTTGCTGCACGGGTGATCCCGGCGACGTGCTGAAGGTTATTACGCGCCCCGCCCGCTTCACCGAGCATATGCACCACGTCAAGACGCCAGCCATCCATATTCCATGGCTCACTCAACCAGTGGCGCACAATGCTGTTTTCACCGCCGTAAATCTCATTCACCAGCGTTGGCGACTGGAAATCCAGCTTTGGCAGGCTCGGATAGCCCAGCCAGTCCAGCGCGCGACCCTCCTCGTTGAAGCTGTACCAGTCGCGCTGGGGTGAATCCGGGTTATGGCACGCCCCGCCCATCGACTGGTTATGACGGTCAAACCACGCGTGTGAGTCGCCGCTGTGGTTGAACACGCCGTCCAGAATCAGACGCATGCCCTCTATTTGCGTATTTTTACGCAGACGAAGCAGCGCGTCATCACCGCCAAACTGCGGGTCAACGTGGCGATAATCGGCGGTATCGTATTTATGCACGCTCGGTGCTTTAAACACCGGGTTAAGGTACAGCGCCGTCACGCCCAGCTTCTTCAGATACGGTAGCTTTTCGCTGATGCCGTCAAGATCGCCGCCGTAGAACGTCGAGCCGCCCGCCTGCGCGGTTAACGGCTCATCCCATTCTTTCAGGATAATGTCGTGTCCTGCAGCGTGGTGGTAATAAACTTTATCCTGCCCGGCGGTGCGCGTTTCGCTGCGCGCAAAGCGATCCGGGAAGATCTGATAGAAGACCTGATCGTTAACCCACTGCGGGCCAGCGTCCGGGTAATCGACGGCAAACTGCTCCAGCCGCGCCGGAGGAAAACGGCTAAATCCCTGCGGGGTAAACCACAGCTGGCGGTTATTCCAGAGCAGCTTAAAGCTATAGCGTCGGCGCGGCTGGCCGCTGCGCAAGTCGATGTTTGCCCGCCATGCCGTTACGCCAGGCTGCGGCTGGCTGCGCTGTTTGTGCATTTTCAGCGTGGTTTCTTCATTATCGACTTCAGCGCGTAGCGTCACGCGTTCAGGCTGATTTTCCCCCGCCAGCCAGAGCGTAATCACAAGGTTGTCTTTGTTTTGCTTAACAAATGGGGCAACCGGAAGGTGCCAGGCGTTTAACATCACGAATCCCCTTTGATGAAATTGACGTCACCTTGCCACAGGGTGATTAAGGTTAGCTCACCATGACGTGATTTATTGGGGGAGGAGAAAGGAGGAGGAGACAAAATTCCCTCTCCCACAGGGAGAGGGCATAAAATATTACTGCGCCTGCGCCAGCTGACGGTCGCGGCGGCATTTAAACACCCAACCCACCAGCAGCAGTACGATCCACGCACAGCCTACGTAGAGGGAAATACGGGTATCAGGATGGTAGCCAATCAGGCCGATGATAAACACCAGGAAGATCAGCCCAACGACGGTCGTCGCTACCCCGCCTGGCACTTTAAACTTCAGCGCTTTTGCCTCCTCAGGGGACAGACGGCGGCGGAACGCAATCTGCGACAGCAGGATCATGATCCACACCCACACGGTCGCGAAGGTCGCCAGAGAAGCGATCACCAGGAAGACGTTTTCCGGCATGATGTAGTTCAGGTAGACCGACAGCAGCAGCGCAACGGTCATCACCATAACCGTCACCCACGGCGTGCCGCGACGGGAGGTTTTGGCAAAGAGCTTTGGCGCACTGCCCTGCTCTGCCATGCCGTGCAGCATGCGGCCCACGCCAAAGACGTCACTGTTGATCGCTGACAGCGACGCGGTCAAGACCACAAAGTTCAGGATGCTGGCCGCAAAGGCGATGCCCATATGCTGGAAGGTCAGCACAAACGGGCTACCGTTGGTCCCCACCTGGTTCCACGGATAGATAGACATAATGACGAACAGCGTACCCACATAGAACACCAGAATACGCATCGGCACCGAGTTGATGGCGCGCGGAATGGACTTCTCCGGGTCTTTGGCTTCCCCGGCGGTGATCCCGATAATCTCAATCCCGCCGTAGGCGAACATCACCATCTGGAGCGACATCACCATGCCGAGCCAGCCGTTGCTGAAGAAACCACCGTTGCTCCAGAGGTTATGAATACCGGTTGGCTGGCCGCCGTTACCGATCCCCCAGATGATGATGCCGAAACCGGCCACAATCATGATGATGATGGTGGCAACCTTGAAGAAGGAGAACCAGAACTCCAGTTCTCCAAAGACCTTCACGCTCATCAGGTTGACGGCACAGATAATCAGCACCACGCTCAACACCCAAATCCAGTGCGGTACCGCCGGGAACCAGACGCCCATGTAGATGCCAAAGGCGGTGACGTCGGCAATGGCCACAATCAGAATTTCGAAGCAGTAGGTCCAGCCGGTGATAAACCCGGCCAGCGGGCCTAAATTCTCCTGCGCATAGCGCGAGAATGAACTGGCTGAAGGGTTATGAACCGACATCTCTCCCAGCGCACGCATGATGATATACGCCGCCACGCCGCCGATGATGTAGGCCAGCAGAACGCTTGGACCGGCCATTTTGATGGCATCTGCCGAGCCATAAAAAAGACCGGTACCGATAGCGGAGCCGAGCGCCATAAAGCGAATGTGGCGCGTGCTCAGTCCACGTTTGAGTTTGTTAGTACTTTCCATTTAAATCTTGCCATTCAACACGAAAAAAACAAAAAACCACGGGGCCTTAAGCCCCGTGGTTAAACAGTTTGTTGCCGTTGATTAATGGGCGTTCGATGCGACCTGACGCCCTGCAGCACGGTCCCAGATAATGGCCAGAACCAGTGCAACAACGGTAGGCATCAGCCAGGCCAGACCTTGCTCAGACAGCGGCAGACGCTGTGTCCAGGCTGGCAGGATGTGAGCAAACGCTGATGCTTTAATCCCGTCAAGGATACCAAAAATCAGGCTGATAAACATGGCTGGCGCAATAATTCGCGAGGAGTTGTTCCACCACGGGCGCGTAAAGCTCAACACCACCAGCACGATACACGGCGGATAGATGGCCGTCAGCACCGGAATGGAGACCTGAATCAGGTGGCTCAGACCGAGGTTAGACACCGCCATGGAGAAGATGCCGAGGATGAATACCAGCGTGCGGTAAGAGAGCGGCAGATATTGCGCAAAGAACTCCGCACAGGCACAGGTCAGGCCAACCGCCGTCACCAGACAGGCCAGGAAGATCAGGGCCGCCAGCAGCATGCTGCCCGCACCGCCAAAGGTGTGCTGAACGTAAGCGTGCAGAATTGCCGCACCATTCGCGTTCTGATCGACCAGCGTGGCGCTATCGGAACCCAGGCGGAACAGCGCCAGATAGAGCAGCGTCAGGCCCACACCGGCCATCAGACCAGCCCAGATGGTATAGCGGGTCAGCAGACGCGCTTCGGTCACACCACGGGAACGAGCGGCGTTCACGATAACGATACCAAACACCATCGCGCCCAGCGTATCCATGGTCAGATAGCCGTTCACAAATCCGTTAGAGAAGGCCGCGTTTTGGTAGGCATCCATCGCGCTGCTGATAGGACCCGCAGGCCAGATAATGGCCGCAACCGCCAGCACGATCAGCGCGATAATTTTGAGTGGAGCCAGGAAGTTACCCACGGTATCCAGCAGTTTGCCCGGATAGAGGGAGACCAGAATCACAATAGCGAAGTAAACCAGGCTGTAGATAAACAGCGGCATCGCACCGTCACCGGTCAGTGGCGCAATCCCCACTTCGAAGGAGACTGTCGCGGTACGCGGGGTCGCAAACAGCGGGCCAACGGCCAGATAACACACCGTTGCCAGCAGGACGCCAGCCACTTTACCAATTGGGGTGCTGAGGCTATCAACGCCGCCGCCAACTTTCGCCAGCGCAACCACGGTCAACACCGGCAGGCCCACGGCAGTGATCAGGAAACCAAATGCTGCTGTCCAGACGTGTTCACCCGCCTGTAAGCCAACCATTGGGGGAAAAATGATGTTGCCTGCGCCAACGAACAGCGCAAATGTCATAAAGCCCAGCGCGATGATGTCACGCGATTTTAAGTGATGGGTCATAAAACCTTACTGCCTGTGGATGTGGTGTTGAATATATTGAGATTTTCGCCATCCCCAATGGGACGATACAGCGGAAATTTTGCTCAATTTCAGCGGGATATGCTCCCGTCCTGGCGTGGAGAAGAATAGTTTTTCGATTTACCACGCAAATACAGTCGGTCTGACAGTATCTGGGGGGCAATTTAAACGCTTATAACGTTTAAAGGCAAGGAGGGATCGTAAAACCAGAACAATATGCCAGCATGAAAACACCAACCAGAATAATTCGCTAATATCATGAAAAAGCCATGGCTAATCATGCGAACAAAAAAGCACCAGCCGTATAAAATTCATTCGCGTTTCGCTTTACTGCAAAGCAAACGGGCCAGCAATAGCTGGCCCGTGGAAAGGTAAAATGACACACCCGCCGTCAGGCGATCTTTTTGGCAATTAATCGTTCCGGTATAACGAAACTGAAACGGGTTCCTTTGCCCAGCGTGCTTTGAATATCGAGGCGGCTTTCGTGGTGATTCACCGCGTGCTTCACAATGGCCAGCCCCAGCCCGCTTCCCCCCGTTTGCCGGGAACGGGCTTTATCTACCCGGTAAAACCGCTCGGTCAGACGTGGAAGATGCTCAGGCGCAATGCCCGGCCCGTTATCCTCAACGCTAAACTCGGCACCCGTTGGTGTCTGCTGCCAGCGCACCATAATATCCGTTCCTTCCGGGGTATGATTAACCGCGTTATAGACCAGGTTAGAGATAGCACTCCGCAGTTCATCCTCGCTCCCGAGCACCTTCAGACTGTTATCGACGTCAAAGGTCAGATGATGTTTTTTATGGCTTAAGGTTTGCGCTTCGCGCTCCACTACCCGCAGCATCATCGGTACGTCGATAGTGTCATTTAAGGCAAGCGTCGGAGCCGCCTCAATCTTCGACAGCGTCAGCAGCTGTTTCACCAGCCCTTCCATACGGTGCGTCTGCTCGCGCATGGTATGCAGCGCCTTCTCACGCGGCGCACCTTCAAGCGTCTGCTCCTGCATCATCTCCAGATAGCCCTGCAGTACCGTCAGCGGCGTGCGCAGCTCGTGGCTCACGTTGGCGAAGAAGTTGCGTCGTGCCCCTTCCAGCTGGTGCATCTGGGTGACGTCACGCGCCACCATCAGCCATTGCCGATCGCTGTAGGGCATCACACGTATTTCAAGATGACGGCCATTGTTGAGCTTCAGATTGTGCGGACGCGTGAAATCACGTTTTTTCAGATACTGCGTGAACTCCGGATAACGCAAAAGGTTGAGGATGTTCTGACCATTATCGTCCGGCCAGCGCAGGCCCAGCAGCTGTTGGGCGAGACCGTTACACCAGAAGATTGTCCCCTCTTCCGTGGTCAGAATCACTGCATCCGGCAGCGATTCCGCACCGCTGCGAAAGCGTTTAATCAGGCTTCCCAGCTCGCGACGGCGCTTTTTATTACGCATCTGCATCTGATGCAGACCGTAAAGCAGCGGCTCCCAGCTCCCGCTTCCCGGGGGTGGCGTCATACTTCTGTCAACCCACAGCCACCAGGAGAGGCGCAGTAAGTTCCAGAAATGCCAGATCAGCAGCCCGGTCACGGACGCCAGCAGAAACCACGGCAGGTATCCAAGAAAGGCCCCCAAAATGAAGGCCGGAATACAACATAAGATCAGTTCAAAGACGAGCCTTTTCCATGACAGACGTTCCAGCACGCGTCACACTCCTGTCATTGTTCAGAAACGGGTAGAAAAACGATAACCCGTGCCGCGGACCGTCTGTACCATGCGATCGTGGCCGCTCAGTTCCAGCGCTTTACGCAGGCGGCGGATATGTACGTCAACCGTCCGGTCTTCGACATACACGTTAGTTCCCCAGACGTTATTCAGCAACTGTTCGCGGCTGTAAACACGCTCCGGGTGAGTCATAAAGAAATGCAGGAGTTTGAATTCGGTAGGCCCCATGTCGAGGGGATTTTCGCCCGTCATAACACGGTGCGAGGTGGGATCAAGGCTCAGGCCCTGCATCTCAATGACCTCTTCCACCGCCATCGGTGAAATACGGCGCATCACAGCTTTAATACGGGCAACCAGCTCTTTCGGTGAGAAGGGTTTGGTAATGTAATCATCCGCGCCGGTCTCAAGGCCGCGCACGCGATCTTCCTCTTCACCGCGCGCGGTAAGCATGACAACGGGGATATCGCGGGTCATCGCTTCACGCTTGAGGTGTTTGATAAACTGCAGTCCGGAGCCGCCAGGCAACATCCAGTCAAGCAGGATCAGATCGGGCCAGGGTTCATTCAGCTGGTTCACCGCGCTGTCATAATCTTCCGCTTCAACCGGCTGGAAGCCATTTTGTTCGAGCACGAAGCACACCATTTCACGAATTGGAGCTTCATCTTCTACGACCAGAATACGTCTCGCCATACTTTGCCCTGTCTTATCTTATTTAAGTTACAAGTTTGTAATGCGGCGTCATTATGCGTCAGATTTATGACAGATTTATGAAAAACAGTACCACGTAAAATGGCAAACTGTTGTTTTATTACAGCGGTTATTTTCCAGCTTCTGAAAGTTTATAATCCCCATTCCCTTTTTTTGCCACGGATTCGCTATGCGCATATTACACACCTCGGACTGGCATCTGGGTCAAAACTTTTACAGCAAAAGCCGGGCAGCGGAGCATGAAGCGTTCCTGAACTGGCTGCTGGACACGGCCCGATCGCACGAGGTGGACGCGATTATTGTTGCGGGTGACATTTTCGATACCGGTTCGCCGCCAAGCTATGCGCGTGAGCTCTACAACCGCTTCGTGGTAAATCTGCAAAAAACCGGCTGTCATCTGGTGATTGTCGCCGGTAACCACGACTCCGTCGCAACGCTGAATGAATCCCGCGATATCCTGGCCTTCCTTAACACGACCGTGGTAGCCAGCGCCGGTCATGCGCCGCAGATCCTGAAAAAACGTGACGGTACACCGGGAGCAGTGCTGTGTCCGGTGCCCTTCCTGCGCCCACGCGATATCGTGCAAAGCCAGGCGGGGATGTCTGGCGGGGAAAAGCAGCAGCATCTGTTGCAGAGCATCACGGACTATTATCACCAGCAACATACGGATGCCTGCGCCCTGCGCGGCGAACAGGCCATTCCGGTGATTGCCACCGGGCATCTTACTACCGTCGGCGCCAGTAAAAGTGACGCGGTGCGTGACATCTATATTGGTACGCTGGACGCCTTCCCGGCGCAAAATTTCCCGCCAGCGGATTATATCGCGCTCGGGCATATTCACCGGGCGCAGGTCATCGGCGGTTGCGAGCACATTCGCTACTGCGGCTCGCCCATTGCGCTCAGTTTTGATGAGACCGGCAAAGCCAAATGTGTGCACCTGGTGAGCTTTAATGAGGGCAAACTCAGCGCCGTGGAGTCGCTGGAGGTCCCCGTCACCCAACCGCTGGCGGTGCTGAAGGGCGATCTGGCGGCGATTACCGCTCAGCTGGAGCAGTGGCGCGGTGTCGAGCAAAATCCGCCCATCTGGCTGGATATTGAAATCACGACCGACGACTACCTGCATGATATGCAGCGTAAAATTCAGGCGTTGACGGAAGATCTGCCCGTCGAGGTCTTACTGGTTCGCCGCAGCCGCGAACAGCGCGAGAAAATTCTGCTGGGTGCACAGCGTGAAACGCTCAGCGAACTGAGGGTGGAAGAGGTATTTGAACGCCGACTGTCGCAGGAAGAGATTGACGACACCACGCGCGCAAGGCTTAACGAGCTGTTCCTTCATACCCTGCACGCGCTCAGCGATGAGGAAGAAAACGCATGAAAATTCTGAGCCTGCGTCTGAAAAACCTCAACTCCCTTAAGGGCGAGTGGAAAATTGACTTTACCGCCGAGCCGTTTGCCAGCAACGGGCTGTTCGCCATTACCGGCGCGACCGGTGCCGGGAAAACGACCCTGCTCGACGCTATCTGTCTGGCCCTTTACCACGAAACGCCGCGTCTGCAAAAAGTCTCCCAGGCACAAAACGACCTGATGACCCGCGATACCGCCGAGTGCCTGGCCGAGGTGGAGTTTGAGGTAAAAGGCATAGCGTATCGTGCGTTCTGGAGCCAGAACCGCGCGCGCAATCAGCCAGACGGAAACCTGCAGGCACCGCGCGTTGAACTGGCGCGTTGTGAAGACGGTAAAATTCTGGCCGATAAAGTGACGGACAAACTGGAGCAAACCGCCGCGCTCACCGGGCTGGATTATAGCCGTTTTACCCGTTCAATGTTGCTCTCTCAGGGGCAGTTTGCCGCCTTCCTCAATGCGAAACCGGGCGATCGCGCCGAACTGCTGGAAGAGCTGACCGGCACCGAGATCTACGGTCAGATCTCAGCCATGGTGTTCGAGAAACATAAGGCCGCCCGTAACGCGCTTGAGATGTGCGAGGCGCAGGCCGCAGGGGTAGTGCTACTGAGCGAAGCGCAACAGCAGCAGTTACAGCAGAGTTTGCAGGCACTTACTGACGAAGAGAAAACCCTGCTGACTCAGCAGCAGAACCAACAGCGCGATTTTCAGTGGCTGACGCGCAACGACGAGCTTATTCGCGAGCAGCAGCGGGTTATGCTCCTGCAACAGCAGGCGCAGCAGGCGCTGACCGACGCCGCGCCTGAGCTGGCCAAGCTCCAGCTTGCGCAGCCCGCCGCCCAGCTTCGCCCCCTGTGGGATAGCCAGCAAGAACAAACCACGCGCCTCGCGCAGACAAAGCAGCGCATTGTCGAAGTAAATACTCGCTTACAGGCCAAAGCCGCGCAGCGCTCACGCATCCGTCATACGGCGCTGCGTACCCATGCGCAACTGCAGAGTGACCTTACGATCCAGGCAACATGGCTGGCGGAGCATGAACGTTACCGCATGTGGGGCCAGGAGATTGCTGGCTGGCGCGCCCATTTTGCGCAGTTGAACCGCGATAAACATCAGATTGCCACGCTTGCAGCCCGTATTGCTGAATTATGTCAGAAGCTCGCCGGGATGCCGGAAAACCCCCTGACGTTGACGGCGGATGACGTGGCAGCGGCAATGGAGCAACAGTCCAGGTCACGCCCTTTACGCCAGCGCCTGACCACGCTTCATGCCCGCTATCAGCCGCTGCAAAAACGGCTGCAAGAGAACGCGGATACCCGGCAAAAAGCGCAGTCCGAGCAGGTAAAACTCAATGAAACGCTGACGCTGCGCCGCCAGCAGTACAAAGAAAAAAACCAGCACTATGTCGATTTGAAAGCGTTGTGTGAAAGCGAAGCGACGATCAAAAAGCTGGAAAGCTACCGCTCGCAGCTTGAGGCCGGAAAACCCTGCCCACTGTGCGGCTCCAGTGAACATCCCGCGATTGAGACGTATCAGGCGCTTGAGCTCACCGATAACCAGCGGCGCCGGGACGCGCTGGAAAAAGAGGTCGCCGCGCTTAAAGAGGAAGGTCTGCTGGTGCTGGGACAGGTCAATGCCCTGACGCAGCAGATCCAGCGAGCAACAGACGAAGCGCAGGCGCTCTCTCAGGAAGAGCAAGCACTTACTAAAGAGTGGCAGGAGGTCTGTGCAGACCTGAATATCTCATTGAATATTCAGGAAGATATCACCCCATGGATGAACGAACAGGAACAGTACGAACGTCAGCTCTATCAGCTCAGCCAGCGCCTGACGCTGCAAAACCAGCTTAACGAACAGCAAGCGCAGGAGCGTCAGTACCAGCAGCAGCTGTCGGCTACGCGTCAGGCACTGGAAAACGCCCTGCTCGCGCTGTCGCTGCATGTTCCTGAAGAGGGGGAAGAGACCGCCTGGCTGTACGCCCGGGAAACGGAATTTAACCTGTGGCAGGAAAAACAGACGCAGCATGCTGCGATTCAGGAGCGCATTAATACCCTGAAACCGCTGCTCGACACGCTTCCGGCAGGCGATGACACCGAGGCAGAACCGGCCATTCCTGAGAACTGGCGCGAGATCCACGACGAATGCCTTTCCCTGCAAAGCCAGCTTGCCACCCTGCAGCAGCAGGAGAGTCTGGAAAGCGAGCGGCTACAGCACGCCACAGCGCAATTTGCCACCGCGCTGGCGGCAAGCTGCTTCGCCGATCGCGAGGCCTTTCTCGCCGCGCTGCTGGATGAGGAGACCATCCGCCATCTTGAACAACGCAAGCAGACGCTGGAGAGCCAGCTTCAGCAGGCAATTGCGCTTAGCGGGCAGGCTGAACAGCAGCTACAGGCCCACCAGCATCAGCGACCGGAAGGGCTGGACGCCGACGCGCAAACCCTGCATGCGCAGCTACAGCAGTTGGCGCAGCAGCTTCGCGAGAACACCACTCATCAGGGGGAGATCCGCCAGCAGCTTAAGCAGGACAGCGATAACCGCCAGCACCAGCTGGCGCTGATGCAGCAAATTGACGAGGCCTCACGTCTGGCCGAGGACTGGGGTTATCTGAATGCGCTGATAGGCTCCAGCACTGGCGACAAGTTCCGTAAATTCGCCCAGGGTCTGACGCTGGATAATCTGGTCTGGCTCGCTAACCAGCAGCTTAACCGCCTGCACGGGCGCTATTTGCTGCAGCGTAAAGTCAGCGACGCACTGGAGCTGGAGGTGGTTGATACCTGGCAGGCCGATGCCGTACGCGATACCCGCACGCTTTCTGGCGGCGAAAGCTTCCTCGTCAGTCTGGCGCTGGCGCTGGCACTTTCCGACCTGGTGAGCCACAAAACGCGAATCGATTCGCTGTTCCTGGATGAAGGTTTCGGCACGCTCGACAGCGAGACGCTGGACACCGCGCTGGATGCGCTCGACGCGCTGAATGCCACCGGGAAAACCATCGGCGTGATAAGCCACGTCGAGGCTATGAAGGAGCGTATTCCGGTGCAAATCAAAGTGAAGAAGATTAATGGACTGGGGTATAGCAGGCTGGATAAGGAGTTTGCGGTGCAGTAAAGGCCCACTGCATTCTGTAGGCCGGGTAAGGCGTAGCCGCCACCCGGCTTTTTTATTGCGGCTGCCTGAATTCGCCCGGTGGCGCTTCGCTTACCGGGCCTACGAATTTGCTGGCCATAACCACGCTGCGCCGCGCACGCCGCTGGAGTCACCGTGGACGGCTTTGCGGATTGGGGTTTCACACTCGCCGCCGAAGACCCACTGTTTGACGAGAGCAGGCACCGTCGCGTACAGCCGGTCAACGTTGCTCATCCCACCGCCCAGCACAATCACATCAGGATCGAGAATGTTCACCACATGCGCCAGCGATTTCGCCAGGCGCATTTCGTAGCGGCTCAACGCCAGTTCCGCCACGGGATCCTGCTCCTCAACCAGACGCATGATCTCGTTCCCCTTAAGCGGCTGACCGCTCAGGCGGTGGTAATCGGTGGCAAAACCGGTGCCGGAGATAAACGTCTCAATACAGCCCTGTTTTCCACAGTAGCACGGCACTTCAGTACGGTATTTAAGTTCGTCTTCATCCATCCATGGCAATGGGTTATGTCCCCACTCGCCTGCCGTACCGTTACCGCCAATATGCGCACGCCCGCCGAACGCCACACCGGCCCCGCAGCCGGTACCGATGATGACAGCAAAAACGGTCTGGGCACCGGCCGCCGCACCGTCAATTGCCTCTGATACCGCCAGACAGTTCGCATCATTTGCCAGACGCACCTCACGCTGCAGACGCGCGCTCAAATCTTTATCAAAAGGCTGGCCATTGAGCCAGGTGGAGTTGGCGTTTTTCACCACCCCGGTATAAGGCGAAATGGACCCGGGAATGCCCATCCCGACGGAGCCGGTCTGTCCTGTCGCCTGCTCTGCCATCTCAACCAGCCGGGCAATCGTCTCGATAGTCTGGTGATAATCGTCGCGCGGCGTGGGCAGGCGGTGACGGAAAAGCTGCTCCCCCTGCTCGCTCAGTGCGATAACTTCAGTTTTGGTGCCGCCCAAATCAATCCCAATACGCACAAGACTCTCCTCATTATTTTGATTATCAACAGAGTAGAAGCACGCTTCCCGATTAGCAATGCAAGCGATGCGACAATTCGTTATCATGCCCGCTGATTTAACGACAAGGCCGTGGAAATTATCATGCTGTGGTTCAAAAATTTGATGGTTTACCGTCTCAGCCGCGACGTTTCGCTGCGTGCAGAAGAGATGGAAAAACAGTTAGCCGCTTATACCTTTTCCCCTTGCGGAAGCCAGGATATGGCAAAAACCGGTTGGGTTCCGCCAATGGGTTCACAAAGCGATGCCCTGACCCACGCCAGCAGCACGGGTCAAATCATCGTTTGCGCCCGTAAAGAAGAGAAAATCCTGCCCACGCCGGTGGTGAAACAAGCGCTGGAAGCGAAAATTTTTAAGCTTGAAGCCGAACAGGGCCGCAAGCTGAAAAAGACCGAAAAAGATTCCCTGAAAGACGAAGTGTTGCACTCCCTGCTGCCGCGCGCGTTTAGCCGCTTCAGCCAGACCATGATGTGGATCGATACCGTCAACGGGCTGATCATGGTGGACTGCGCCAGCGCCAAAAAAGCGGAAGATACGCTGGCCCTGCTGCGTAAGAGCATCGGCTCTTTGCCGGTGGTTCCACTGGCGCTGGAAACGCCTATCGAGTTAACCCTGACCGAATGGGTTCGCAGCGGCACGGCGGCGCAAGGGTTCCAGATCCTCGATGAGGCCGAACTGAAAGCCCTGCTTGAGGATGGCGGTGTCATCCGCGCGAAAAAGCAGGATCTGGTGAGCGATGAGATCGCCGTCCACATTGAAGCAGGCAAAGTGGTCACTAAACTGGCGCTCGACTGGCAGCAGCGTATTCAGTTTGTGATGTGTGACGATGGCTCTGTTAAGCGCCTGAAGTTCTGCGATGAACTGCGCGATCAGAACGAAGATATCGATCGTGAAGATTACGCCCAGCGCTTTGATGCGGACTTTATCCTGATGACCGGCGAGCTGGCCGCGTTGATTCAAAATCTGGTAGAAGGCCTCGGCGGCGAAGCGCAGAGATAATTTCGTCTCAACCTGCCCCTCTCCCCAACGGGGAGAGGGAAGAAGATTATTTCAGATAGCGGCACAGATAAGAGGTCGGTTCAGCAACCTGCAGATGAAACTCACTGTGGCCAGGGACGTTGAAAACTTCGCCGGCAGAGTAAACTTTCCATTCCGTTTCACCCGGCAGTAAGACGTTAAGCGCACCACTTACCACCGTCATCTCTTCAGCTTCGGCCGTACCAAAGGTGTACTCCCCTTCAGCCATCACGCCGACACTGGCGCGGCCAGTGCTGCTGCTGGTAAAACCAATGGATTTCACTTTACCGGAAAAGTATTCGTTACTTTGAAGCATGAACTGGCCCTTATATTTTTAGATAAAAATTCACTATAGGGGCCATGCTCATGACCTGTCACGCAAAATCATCAGGTAAGGAGTTCTGAGGCCAGACGCGCCATCAGAACGTTGGACAACAGTACCGGCACATCCAGCGCTTTTTGCAGTAGATCGCGGTGATGCTGGTGGAACCCCAGGCAGTCGAGGATCAATACATCAGCCCCGCGCTCCAGTAGCTCCTTCCCGGCCGCAATGAGTTTGGCCTCACTGTCCCAGAAGGGATTGGCCAGCGCATACAGGGGCGTTTTTTCAAGCACGTGCCATTTTGCTTCCTGGTTGTCCATGAGTTCTTCAATGGGCACAATCACCCCCACCTGGTGTCCGTCCACAATGGATGCCACCAGAGGCGGAATGATTCGCATCGGTTCGAGTAAAATCGCATTACGCGCCATGAGTCCCTTAATGGGAGCAGTACTCATCAGCAAAATAACGTCATACTCTTGATTATCGAGCACTTCTATTACTGCCTGCAGCGAGCGCTCAATTTTCTGTCGTGAAACATGCGCCAGTTTACCGTCGCTTAATAACGTCGCCAGGGGATCCTCCCCCGCCTCTACAGCGTAGTCCTCCATGACCTCTTCCCGGCTCATCTTCCCCAGCAGGCTGAGATGCGTGATCTGTTGTTCAGATACATGCTCGGTTAAGAGCGGTAACACTTCGCTTACAGGGACCACACCAATAGTGATGATCGCCAACGTTGCCTTCATCGTCTTCGCCTTCCATTACTACAAAAACTTATTACACAGGTACAGGCTCACTACGCTGCACAGTTCGTTTTTTCAACAAAACAGCACCAAGCGTAGCAGGTGATCTCCATCCCGAAATGTAAAGATCACCTGCCGGTAACGGAGCTACCTGTAATAACTAAATATTAACTCCTGCTTAACATTAGCGATGAGTAAAAAGTGTGATTCAGGCACGGTATTGGAGCGTTTAGGAAAACATTTATGACTTATCGGGATCTTCGTAGCGCCGTTTCGCATCCAGCGCTTCCTGTTCAGTCTCATGTTCACTGATGAGAGAGTCGGGTTTAGGGTGATCGGCACGCAGTTGATACCAGGTCACGGTTTGATCGCCATTGCCTTTTTCAACGGTAACAATACGTGCTTCACGCGGATAGGGAGGTCTGGTTGGCATAGCTCATCCTTTTTTTATGTCAGAGCTATAAGTATAGACGGCGGTTAGCTGGCACAAGCCAAACGCAGGGCGGTAATAATCTGAATCACAACCTCTTCGGGCGACGCGGAAGCATCCACTACGTGATGTGCCGCTTCTCGGTATAACGCATCGCGCTCCGCCAGCACCTCGCTCACCTCTTCGCTGAGCGGTCTGGAGGTCAGCGCAGGGCGTTGCCCCTCTTCCGGAAACGCTTCCAGACGCCCCACCAGCGCAGCCACGGGCGCACAGAGATAAATCACAATCCCTTTTTCGCGCATAAAGCGGCGGTTATATGCCGCCAGAATAATTCCGCCGCCTGTGGCAATTACCGCATCGGGAGCCGTCACCGCTTCCAGCGCGGCCGTTTCACGGCTGCGAAAGCTCTCCCAGCCCTCTTTTTCGACGATATCCGCGATGGTTTGTCCGGCCTGCGTCTGCAGCCAGTGGTCGGTATCAACAAAATGACGTTGACAGGCACGCGCCAGCTCCAGGCCAACGGTGGTTTTCCCACAGCCGCGGGGGCCAACTAAAAAGATGGGTTGGGTCATAACCAGGTGTTTCCCCTTGATGCCGGATGGCTGAAGAGTGTAAAGAAATAATTGCAGAAGATGTTGCGTTTACTTTACTGCAAAGCGGTACGGAATGACAACCCTGTCACTGCCATACTGTACCACATATTGACAATGATTATCATTTAGCAGTACGACGTTTCACTTCCAGCAGCCACTTATCGAGCTCTGCGGCAAACTGCTGGCGGTCACGTTGAGATAAACTGTCTGGCCCGCCGGTCTGCACACCGCTGGCGCGAAGCGTATCCATGAAATCACGCATGGTCAGTTTTTCCCGGATGGTTGCTGGTGAGTAACGCTCCCCGCGCGGGTTCAGCGCTGCGGCGCCCTTTTCCAGTACCTCTGCGGCCAAAGGAATATCCGCCGTGATCACCAGATCCTCCGCGCTGCACAGCCGTACGATCTCGTTATCCGCCACATCAAAACCGGCAGGAACCCGCAACGCACGAATGAATCGGGAAGGCGGTACGCGGATATTCTGGTTTGCCACCAGCGTAAGCGGCATCTGAACACGCTCGGCAGCGCGGAACAAAATCTCTTTAATCACATTCGGACATGCGTCCGCATCAACCCAAATCGCCATAATGTCTCCCCTATTGATACTGGCGACTATTGTCGCCTGCATTTCGTTGTTAAGCTATCAATCAGAGAAAACAACGCATAACGACGGAGAAACGTGATGGATAAGAAAATCGGGTTTATTGGCTGCGGTAACATGGGCAAAGCCATCCTGGGTGGCCTGATCGCCAGCGGGCAGGTCCTGCCGGGTCAGATTTGGGTCTATACACCATCACCGGATAAAGTCGCGGCGTTGCGTGATGAGTATGGTATTAACGCAGCCGAAAGCGCGCAGGAAGTGGCCCAGGTCGCCGATATCGTCTTTGGGGCGGTTAAACCGAATATCATGATCAAAGTCCTGAGCGAGATCACCTCCAGCCTGAATAAAGACACGCTGGTGGTGTCGATTGCCGCAGGCGTGACGCTCGATCAGCTGGCCCGTGCACTGGGTCATGACCGTAAAATTGTTCGCGCAATGCCCAATACCCCTTCGCTGGTCAACGCCGGGATGACCTCCATCACCCCTAATGCGCTGGTGACCACGGAAGATGTGGCCGATGTGCTGAACATTTTCCGCTGCTTCGGCGAAGCGGAAGTGATTGCCGAATCGATGATCCATCCGGTTGTGGGCGTGAGTGGTTCTGCTCCTGCGTATGTCTTCATGTTCCTGGAAGCGATGGCGGATGCTGCGGTGCTTGGCGGTATGCCACGTGCGCAGGCCTATAAATTTGCCGCACAGGCGGTGATGGGCTCAGCCAAAATGGTGCTGGAAACCGGTAAGCATCCAGGGGAACTGAAAGATATGGTCTGCTCGCCTGGCGGTACCACTATCGAAGCGGTGCGGGTGCTGGAAGAGCGCGGGTTCCGTGCGGCGGTCATTGAAGCGATGGCGAAATGCATGGAAAAGTCAGAGAAGCTGAGTAAGTCCTGACCAAACTAAGCCGGATGTCAGGCGGCCACCTCGGTACGTCCGCGTCCGGCATTTTTGGCTTTATAAAGCGCGATATCTGCCGCTTTTAACCATTCGCGGTAGTGGGCAAACTGTGTTCCCCATGGCGCAACCCCCACGCTGATGCGAAGCCGTTCGTTCGGGGCACAGGGTAACGACAGTTTTTTCAGCCGCTCGTGGACGCGGGACATCGCCGCAATTGCACTTTCTGCCGGGGTCCCGGACATGATGATCGCGAACTCATCGCCACCGAAACGGCCAATATAATCCCCTGCCCGCAGCGTCATCTGCAGTTGACGAGTGATAGCAATGATCGCTTCATCGCCCACATCATGTCCCCAGGTATCATTGATGCTCTTGAAGTGATCGATATCGATAAGCAGGATCGTGGTTTGACAATGATCCCGTCGGCACTTTTCATACTCCATCCGCAGCAACGTTTCCCAGTGGCGCCGGTTATAAACGCCCGTCATGCCATCGCGGGTACTCATCAGCTCAAGTCTTCGCTTATTTCCGCCAGGCGAATGGCCGTCTGATGGCTCACCCAGGCAAAGAGTATTGGGTAGACCATCAAGACCGGCAGCGTCAGCCACCACTCCAGCGCTCCGGAAGAGAGCACCACAACATTTCCGGTTAGCTTCAGCGTCACGACAGCGGATAACGTGGTTATGGCAATGCCTGCGAGAAACAGGCGACAGCCGCCGGATCCCATCATATTCATGCCCATCATCATAACCAGCGCAGCCGATGGCAGAGCGTTCACGCCCATCAGGCCGATCCAGATGCCGGTAAAAATAGCGTCGATCTTCAGATTGAAGATTTCACATTGATAAGGTTGAGATGAACGGCAGGTGAACTGCCAGGCAAGATGCGGCCAGATAAAAACCCAGCTCACCAGTAATAACCACCAGCCGCCGGGCAGAAAATGCGTGACCAGCACACCGGCAACAGGAAAAAACATCGCCGCCAGACCCACAATCCGCCCCAGCCGGACGCGCCGGGCAAAGCGTATGCCGGTACGGTGCGCGTCATCCTGAGAAAGGTTTTGAAGCCACTCTTCCCCGATACGCTCTTTATTGTAAAAGTTTTCGTCGTTCATCATATTTTGGGAATATTCTGAAACATTTTCCCAAATTATAGAGAGGGGGGATGCGGAGAAAGTATGAAATTTCGGGTGAGTCACCGTAAGGACTCACCCGATAGGACTATGCCTGTTTCTTCAGACAACCACTCATAAACTTGCTGCGATCGTCGCCTTTCAGCATTTGTTGCGTGGCCTGAGCGTTACATTCACGCATTTTTTGCTGCTGCGGCGTCAGGCTTTTTTCATCTGGTTTGGATGCACCATTTTTGAGGCAATCGCTCATATATGTTTTACGGGCATCCCCTTTCAGCGCTTTTGCTGTCGCCTGTTGGTTGCAGGTTGTCATACGCTGCTGTTGAGGTGTTAAGGTTTTCTCTTCCGCATGCGCTGAGGCGATCAGGCACAGGCCGGAAAACAGGGTAACCAGTATTGTTGTTTTCATTGCACCATCCTTTATGTGAAGTTCCACATTAAGTCTGGTTCGTTGCGGGAAAAAAACCACCCTGCGACAATGATTTTCTTCGGGTTTATGCATTATTTCATCTCTGGCGCGGCACGCTGTTCATTACCCGGTTTCGCCTGACGTGTTAGGGTATTTAATAGCGAGAGGCATGAGATGAAATAGAGGCTCTGTTTAAATTCTTTTCTCCCAGTGCGAAGGCCAAAAATAAAAACAGAGCGACGACAGGCATCCTGCATGACCATTCTATGACAGGCCATTCTCTTTCAGCAGGCTAGCTGCGAGGATGCCTTAACAGCTTCTTTACGTATTGCTGAAGCATCTCCGCGTCTTCAGCAGGGACCAGCGAATCGGGGCGAGCCTTGTCCAGCGCGCTTTCTACATTATCGATTAACGCCTGTTGCTGCGGTTGTGTCATTTGTCGGAGCAACGCCGTAACGACAATTTCCAGCGCCTCGACCTGGGCGACCAGTTCTTTTGACTCTTCTTCCTTTTGTGCAAGCTTGACCAGCAACTCAGCAATGAGATTTTTCATCGTGCTATTTCCTTATGCGTTTTTTCTGAACTTAGCATTCAGAATGAATAATGCAAAGAGGAGAAAAGTATTATCTTATGCAAAAGTGATGCTGCTGCCAAAATAAAGATGAATGGCAAGCAGCGAAACGTTTTTCTCTTTAGAAAAAGCCGCATTTAGTTATATAAAAATGCGGCAACCATAAGAATATATAATACATTACGGCAAATGATTAACGCGCTGCTCTCGCCTGCTCTAATTGGCGACGGCGTCTCAGCGCAATCGCCAGCTGGATAATATTGATCAACACCACAATCGCCGTGGCCGCAAATACCCAACGAAAACCGGCCATCGCCGAAACGGATGCGCCAATAAGCGGACCGGCAACGTTACCCAAATACATAAATGACTGGTTATAGCCAAAAATACGCCCTGTCACCTGGTCACTTGAATATTTCACCAGCAAGGTCTGCACCGCAGGTAACATGGCGCCATCGGCAAAGCCGAGCAGGAATCGCAGCACGCCGAGCTGAAGCGGTGAGGTGACGAACGACATCGCAAAAAAGAGCACCACGGCAAAAATCAGCGTGGCCATCAGGATACGCGCCGTACCGATCCTGTCGCCCAGTTTTCCCAGCCGCGGCGCAGAGATTAACGCCGATACGCCCGGCACGGCAGCAATCATCCCGCTGAGAAACGCAATATTGCTGCTGTCTGGCTCCATCGATTTGATAAACAGCGCCAGAATCGGGCCCACCGAACCGTTACAGAGCTGGATCACCATGGTGGTTACGAACAGGCTTATCATCAGCCCGGGATACGGCAGCGAGGCGAAGACCGCTTTGCCGCTCAGGCGTTCAGATTTACTGACCACCGGGCGCCCCCCCTCCTTGATCAGAAACAGCGTCACCAGAAAACTGATCACCAGCAGGATAGCGGTAATGAAGAACACAGCGCGCAACCCTACGTGGTCGGCCAGAAAGCCGCCTAACAACGGGCCGCCGATAACGCCACTGATCTGTGCGGTGGAGAGCGTACTCAACGCCCAGCCGCTACGTTCACGCGGCACCTGTGAAGCGACCAGCGCCATGGCGTTCGGAATATAGCCGGATGTCAGCCCCATGATCGCCCGCAGGATAAACAGCTGCCAGACGTTAGTGGCAAAGGCCTGCAGCAGGATGGCTATTGCCATTCCCAGCGAAGCGCGCAGCAGCATCAGTTTGCGCCCTTTTCGATCCGCCAGGCTCCCCCACATGGGTGACACAATGGCGGAAACCAGAAACGTCACGCTGAACGTCAGCCCCGACCACATGGAGAGGGCTTCATGCGAGGTCACGCCCAACTGCGAGACGTACAGCGGCAGAAAGGGCAAAATCTGGCTGATGGCCAGCCCGGTGAAGAAACACCCGAACCAGACCGAGATGAGGTTAACTTTCCAGGATTCCATAAAAGAAATAGTCTTCATTTTTAGGCAAATGCGCCGACAGATTAGCAAGTTACCGGCATCTACGCCGTGCCAGAGATGCGGCCTTGCTGACTTTGGTGTTTTATCTTCCCAGTCATCATATTTGTGAAATATGTCACAAATCATCCAATTTCTGGCGGAAGATTATGCTTTAGCGGCAGAGTCCAAAGCCGCGCATTCCCAGATGGAAATGGTTGGCGTGCGCCGCGTTATACTCCGGCCCCAGGCCGTTCCCGTAGTAGCAGCAGCTCGCTGTCAGCAGCGCCTGCAGCCACGGCTGCGTTTTGGTCGATCTCCAGCCGTGCAGAATGGTGACTCGTTCACCGTTCGCCAGCCGAAACGCGCTGATATCCAGCGCCTCTGCCGTGGCATGTTCGCTGCGTCTTGCATCAGGGCGGTGGTAAATATTGCGACAGGCGTAGCTGCCCAGGTGCTCAATGCGCACCAGCTCGCTTCCGGTCCAGGTTCTGGTGAGTGGCCGGGCCTGCTGGCTGACAAACAGTGCAGAACTCAGCGCCAGCGGGCAGCTGGCAAGAAAGCTGCTGTTCAGGCTGACCGGTCCGAAGTCACGCACGCGCACCACGTTGTGAAGGGGGCATGCTCCGGCGCTGTCGGCGACAGGCTGTGTGCGAATAAGGGCCTTCTGATTGGCCTGCGATAACAGGCTGGCACACGCCTCGGGGGTAAGGCGCCGCAGTTTGTACTGAGTGATTAGGCCTGGCGGGTCGTCAAGCGAGAGCGGCGTAAAAGGGTTGTAGTGAGACGGCAACCAGCGGTAACCCACCGTTGCGACTGCCACCAGAATGAAAACGATCAGCAACGTTTTGCCTTTCACACTCCCCCCTCTTTACTCCCAAAACATTATGGCAGAAGGTCGCGAAACCCGCAGGGCATCGTGGTATGTTATTGGCTTTTCGTCAGACTGGAAGAGAGTAAGATGGCAAAGCAGCGCGTAGGTATTGTCTTTGGGGGAAAATCAGCGGAGCACGAGGTTTCATTGCAGTCGGCAAAAAATATTGTCGATGCGATTGATAAAAACCGTTTCGACGTAGTGCTGCTGGGCATCGATAAACAGGGCCAGTGGCATGTGAACGATGCGAGCCAGTATCTGTTAAACGCCAACGATCCGGCACATATCGCCCTTAATCCTTCTGAAATCAGCGTCGCCACCGTCCCTGGCGTAGTGAAGGGGCAACTTATCGACGCCGGTAACGCACAGGCTCTTGCTCAGATTGACGTCGTGTTCCCAATCGTCCACGGCACGCTGGGCGAAGATGGTTCGCTGCAGGGTATGCTGCGCATGGCGAACCTGCCGTTTGTCGGCTCCGATGTGCTGGGCTCCGCCGCCTGTATGGATAAAGACGTCACCAAACGCCTGCTGCGCGATGCCGGGCTGAACGTTGCCCCGTTCGTGACGCTCACCCGCGCCAACCGCGATAAATACACCTTCAGCCAGATTTCCGCCCAGTTGGGTCTGCCGCTGTTCGTGAAGCCTGCGAACCAGGGCTCCTCCGTTGGCGTCAGCAAAGTGACAAGCGAAGCGCAGTTCACCGAAGCCGTTCGTCTGGCTTTTGAGTTTGACCACAAAGTCGTGGTTGAACAGGGTATCAAAGGCCGTGAAATTGAGTGCGCGGTGCTGGGCAATGATTTCCCACAGGCAAGCACCTGCGGTGAAGTGGTGTTAAACAGCGATTTCTACTCTTACGACACCAAATACATTGATGATAAAGGCGCTCAGGTCGTCGTGCCGGCAAATATCGATCCGGCCATCAACGATAAGATCCGGGCGATCGCCATCAACGCCTATCAGGCTCTTGGCTGCTGCGGCATGGCGCGTGTGGATGTGTTCCTGACGCCAGAAAATGAGGTGGTGATTAATGAAATCAACACTCTGCCGGGCTTTACCAACATCAGCATGTATCCAAAACTGTGGCAGGCCAGCGGTCTGGGTTACTCTGAGCTGATCACCCGTCTGATCGAACTGGCGCTGGAGCGTCATGCCGCTGACAGCGCACTCAAAAGTTCCGTAAACGGTTAATCGGTTCTTTTCACCGTCTCCGTCTCATCCGCTGTCGTCTCTTCCGGGCGACGGCGGATAATTAACCCAGCCAGCCAGAAACTGATCACCCATGTCACCAGCCCGACAGCATAGGTTTGCCATCCTTTGGCTTCAAACCCCAGCAGCCCTACGACACCGTTAAGAATAAAGATCAGCCCGATAGCAAAGGCGTAGTAGTGCCAGTCACGGCGTAGTTTGGACGTGAGCTTCATAACAACTCCGGCAGGAAAAAAAGACATCCTCTCACAGTTTTACGATCGGGTCTGTGGCAGATGCGGAAAATCTGAAACACGACGCAATTTCAGTTAAGTAATGAATTTGTGATGTGCTGCAGAAATCGACAATCCAGGAGAATTCCGCAGGGGAAATTACCACGATTCTGATATTGACAAATGCTATGACCTGTCAAACTCACCGTGTGCGAAGCGTATTAACAGAGTGATATTTCCGGAGGTCTTTATGGCTGACTTTACATTGTCGAAACCGATTTTTGGCGGCACACCACCAAAAACCTCCACTGCGGGTAATATTGCGTATGCCCTGTTTGTCCTGTTCTGCTTCTGGGCAGGCTCCCAGCTTCTCAACATGCTGGTTCACGCGCCTGGCGTCTATGAACATCTGATGCAGGTGCAGGATAACGGACGCCCGCGGGTTGAGATTGGTTTGGGTGTGAGCACCTTGTTTGGCCTTGTCCCCTTCCTCGCGGGTTGTCTGATTCTCGGTGTTGTCGCGTTAGTCGTACGCCTGCGTCGTCGCCATTAACGTCCCATGCAACGAGCCCGACGATCGTCGACGCGTTTGGCGAACCATGCCGTTGTCAGGTTACGCGTGATTTTCGGGCTTTCCAGTTGAATACCCGGCAGGATTGCCCGCGGTAACGCTTTTCCACTCTTCTTCTCGGCCAGCGCGAAAACCTTGTTGTAGAGATCCGTCTTCTCGAACGCCAGGCTATCCCCTTTCTCCAGCTGACGGCGAATGTCGCTATCGCTCATGCCAAGTGTTGTTGACAGTTTGCGCACCGCCAGTTCCGTAGTGCCCGCCTTGCTGCTGCCGTAGGCGATGAGATCGCCGTCCAGCGCCAGTTTCACCCCGCTGGCACGGCTGACCGCACTCTGAAACGCCGCGTTTCGGCTGGCATACCAGCCCGCGTTAAAGTCAGCAAAGCGGTACAACGGCTCGCTGTAGCTCGCCGGATAGTTCAGCAGATGGTACGTGCCAAACCACAGTCCGCCACGCAGGGAGAAGACTTCCTGGCGCACCGTCCCGTCGATTTTCCACGGATAACCGTCCGTATGCTGCTCGGCAAACGCAATGCTGACCTGCATCGGGCCGCCGGTGTGCACCGGGTTAAGCGAGCCGAACAGTTTCTGCCCCATCGGCACCATATTGATGAAATCATCAAAAATGGCGCTCAGCTGTTTCTCGGTTTTCACCGTGTCCAGCCGATCGCTGTAGCTTTTGCCGTTTGGCGAGGTGATTTTAAGGGCGGTATGCACCAGGAACACCGGGATATGCATCGATTCCGCGCGACGGTCGATCTCTTTCCAGGCAATTTTGTTCAGCCCCGGCACCACCGGGTCTGACTGGTACATTGACTCCTGCTGCGCCACTGCCAGTACCGAGCAGATATTCTCCTCGGTAGGGGCAATTTTCTGACTTTCAAAGGTCTTCGCTAATGCCTCGGCCCACGCATTGCGGTCTTTCACCGTAGAGGGCATTTTTTGCCGCACCACGCTCGCCACATCTACAGGTTTCTCACCTTTTTTAAGCGGGGCGGCCCCTTTTTCGGCACACCCCGCCAGCACGAGTGCGGCGAGTAAAGAGAGCGATAATGTACGCGGTACGGCAAAAGACATAGCAATTCCCTGTTTTAGCTAAATGTATTGGTGACTTCCTGCAGATCCCGATCGTCCAGCTCGCGTTCAAAGCTGCGCAGACGTTTGTAGATGGACATCAGTTCCACCAGCGTGGTCCAGGAGCTAATCAGATACTGGAACGACCCGCGAACCTGACCAAATACGTTGGTGATCTGTGTCATCAGACCCAGCGTTATCGTACCCGCAACAATGGACGGGAACAGCAGGAACAAACCGAAAACGTTATCCACCTGCAGATACAAAATGCGCGCAATGTTGAAGTACATATAGTGGAAGTAAAGACGGAAATAGTTGCGACGCACGGCGCCAAACAGTTCACGTACGGTTGGCGGCGAGGCGCGGTTGGCGTCATCTTCACCATACACCAGCTCTTTACGATACGCCGCTTCAACGCGCTGATTTTTAAACTCCAGCCCAGGCAGCTTGATCCCCACCACGGCCAGCAGCCCTGTTCCCATTAATGACCAGACAATAGCGGCAATCACGAGGCCATACGGCAGATGACCAACAATCGGCAGGTCCGGCACGTGCGCCGAGAGCGTCACCAGCACCGGCAGGAAGGCAATCAGGGTCATAATGGCATTGATAAAGCTCACGCCCATGTCTTCAAGGGTCGAGGCGAAACGCATGGTGTCTTCCTGCACACGCTGTGCGGCGCCTTCGATATGACGCAGGTGTTGCCAGTGCGCCATATAATGTTCGTTCATCGCGGTACGCCAGCGGAAGACGTAGTGGCTGACAAAGAAATTGTTCATGACGCCAATCACCACCGCAATAAGGGCAATACCGAGGAAGATGCCAACTTCATGGTAGAACTGATTGATAGTCACCTTATGCGGTGAACTCAGCGCACTCTGGATCAGATCGTAGAACGGGGCATACCAGGCGTTAACCGCCACCCCCACTTCCACCAGAAACCAGGTGACAAAGATGATCAGCGACGTGCCCAGAATCGACCAGTACTGCCAGCGATGTGGCGAATAGACAAACCAGAACAGGGCAAAGAGCCCTACGCAGACCATGTAGTAAGCATAAAACAGCAGATAGCTCAGCGACCAGAAACGCGCCGCGCTAATGGGAACCTCGCCCGTCGCGCCCGTGATGCGCGTCAACCACGCTCCGCCGCCGGCCTGCCAGAAAATGACAGCGATCAGTGCCCAAATAAATGCCGACAGGAAAAATGGCCCCGGCTTTGGGAAAAAAGACTTAAACATGATACATCCTTCTTGTTGTTATGGCTGTTGCTGTGCTCAACACATCACCACACGAAAATCTTGCCTGGGCCAGGTGCCTGGCGCAGGCAAAAAGGTCAGACCCGAGGGTTTATTATTAGTTCGCTTTCCAGTTTTCAAGAATTGTTTCGGTGCGTTTCACCGCGGGCGGGTTTGCG
This sequence comes from Enterobacter cloacae complex sp. IR5384, assembly GCF_049237265.1. Taxonomy (NCBI): domain Bacteria; kingdom Pseudomonadati; phylum Pseudomonadota; class Gammaproteobacteria; order Enterobacterales; family Enterobacteriaceae; genus Enterobacter; species Enterobacter cloacae complex sp. IR5384. The sequence goes on from NZ_JBMKHJ010000015.1 coordinate 82,420, forward strand.
GGCGCAATGAAGTTGCGCCAGACGTCGTTGTAGTGGTTAATCAGAATGCGGGCTTCGGCCGCCGGGCGATTCGCGGTGGTATGCGCATCCTCCGCCACGGTGATGTGGTAGCCCCGGCTGACGCCATTCTTGAACGTGGCATCGACACAGTAATCAGTAGCGCAGCCGCAGATGACAAACTCCCGGATCCCCTGCTCGCGGAGCAGCGTTTCAAGCGAGGTGTTATAGAACGCATCGCAGGCCGTCTTGGTCACGTAGAGGGCATCTGCAGGCTGATGCAGTTCTGGCAGCAAGGCAAACCCGTCACTGCCCTCTTCCAGACCGCCAGGCTCAGTATGCTGAATAAAAATCACCCGATCGGCTGCCTGCGTAAGCTGATTGATCAATGAAACACATTTTTCACGCTGATGACGAGGCGTTTCGAACACCCCCTGCTGCATATCGACAACCATAACCACACGCTTTCCGGACATACCCTTCTCCGCAAGATTGAGTAACACAGCCCTCTATCATAAGGCCGATGTCACAAAATGGGAGACTGACAGTAAGTAAATTCTTCTGATTTACTCGCAGTTACGTTTTTCTGGTTATCGTTATGTAATTCGGGGCATTGCACCGTACGGTTTAGTAGTATAAATACCCATTACTTTCCTCATTCACACTATGGATGCTTTTCGTTGAAACGTTGTCTGCTCTTTTTCGCCGCGCTGTGTGCGGTGAGCTTCTCAACCGCCCAGGCAGCCCAACCGCTGACGGCGCCCGTTCTGGCATCAGATATTGCCGATCGCTACGCGAACCTGATTTATTACGGCAGCGGCGCGACGGGAATGGCGATGGTCGTCATCGACGGTAATCAGCGCGTGTTTCGCAGTTTCGGTGAAACGCGTCCCGGTAATAATGTTCATCCGCAACTGGATTCCGTCATCCGCATCGCGTCCCTGACCAAGCTGATGACCAGCGAAATGCTGGTGAAATTGCTGGACCAGGGCGTGGTGAAACTCGACGATCCGCTCAGCAAGTATGCTCCGCCGGGCGCACGTGTCCCGACGTATCAGGGAACGCCGATAAGGCTGGTCAACCTGGCAACGCATACCAGCGCCCTGCCTCGCGAGCAGCCAGGGGGTGCGGCGCATCGCGACGTTTTTGTCTGGCCAACGCGTGAACAGCGCTGGAACTACCTGAGCAAAGCCACGTTGAAGTCCGCGCCCGGTTCTCAGGCCTCTTACTCCAACCTGGCGTTTGACCTGCTGGCCGATGCGCTGTCGACGGCAGCGGGCAAACCGTATACGCAGCTGTTTGAAGAGCAGATCACGCGCCCGCTGGGCATGAAGGACACCACCTTCACCCCATCACCGGATCAGTGCCGCCGTCTGATGGTCGCCGAAAAAGGTGCCAGCCCGTGTAACAACACGCTGGCAGCCATCGGCAGCGGCGGGGTTTATTCCACCCCTGGCGACATGATGCGCTGGATGCAGCAGTTCCTCTCATCAGACTTCTACTCACGCAGCCATCAGGCCGACCGTATGCAGACGCTAATTTACCAGCGCAGCCAGTTGCACCGCGTGATCGGTATGGACGTGCCGGGCAAAGCCGACGCCCTCGGTCTGGGCTGGGTATATATGGCACCTAAAAATGGCCGTCCGGGCATTATTCAGAAAACGGGGGGTGGTGGAGGATTCATTACCTATATGGCAATGATCCCCCAGTCCAACGTGGGCGCTTTTGTGGTGGTCACCCGCTCGCCAAATACCCGTTTCGTCAATATGAGCAATGGCATCAATAACTTAGTGGCTGAGCTCAGCGCCAATAAAGCCCAGGTGCTTACCGCCTCCGTCCAGCCTTAATATTCCGTGGGCAAACGGTTGATGCTAACCAGTTTGCCCCGGCTCATATTGATGTAGTTACCCTGTCGAAGCGCAGCGAGCACCTCTGCCACGACCGAACGCGAAATGCGCGTGCTTTGTTGAATATGATTCATCACACCAATTTTTGAGCGCAGGGTTTCATCCCATTCGGCCATATTCAGCAGCATGGCGCGGATTTGGTGATAGGAGTTATTTCCTACCAGTTGCCTGTCCCGCTTTTCCAGAATGGATTTAATCCAGGACAGCCAGCAGAAAGCTTCTTTCCAGAGAGAACTTTGCTGAATAAGCTGCAGAGAGGTCGAAGCAGGTAAATAAAAGCCTGTGCACGGATTTTTGGCAACGACCCGATATTCCTTGCTGTAATCAAGCATGCCTGCAGTCAGCCCCAGAATAAAGGGCGCAGTAGCAATGCCAATCAGCAACTCGTCTGAACGGCGATAGATTTCAATTACGCCGGTCTGTAATACAAAGGTGCTGGGTTCATCATTATCATCATTTGAAATAATCTGCTGGGGAGCAGATTTAAATGGGGTACTGGCTACTTTCAAACACTGTTCGAGCCGGCTTAATTCAGAAAGTGGTTTCGCATTAACTTTCATGCAGACCTCTGGACATCCGTATTTGTCGGTTCAATATTATTTTTTTTAGATGACAAAGCGGGGGATATATTCCCCCGCTTTTATACTTTACCAGGTATATTTCACACCCAAATTGGCGCCCCAGTTCTGGTCAACGTCACCGCCCCCCAGGTAAGTGGCATCCGTGTATGCACTGAAGTTTTTGGTGAAGCTGAACTGTGTGCCCAGACCCACACGCACCGCAGAGCCTTCAACGCCGTTATCAATGCTGTCGCCATTCACGTTCGCATTGTTATCAGCATCGTCATACACATACGCCAGTTTGACGTATGGCGTCAGAGCCTGATCGCCGCCGTAGTTGAAGGTATACCCTGCGTCGACACCGAGTTCATAGCGCAGGCTGTCGTAAGACTGGCCATCAATTCGCATGTCGTTGCTCAAGCGGTAGTCGTCACCCGACTGGAACAGCCCAGACACTGCCGCATAAGGCGTGACGTAGCCGGACAGGTTTGGTTTCCAGTCATAACCCAGTTTCATACCGAAACCTACCGCATCTGTCGTGGTATTACCGTCCACGTACTGACCGTTACTCATGGTCGCGGAGAGATCGTTATTGAAGCGGGTGTAGCTCAGGGAGCTGTCGAGGAAGATATCGTTGGCAAACTTCGCAGAGGCATAGATCATCGCCGTCTGGCTATCCTGATCAACCTGACCGGTACGATCGCTGATATCACCCTTCGCGAAACCTGCCGCGCCACCAACGATCCACTTCGCGTTGTTACCGTCAATCTGCGTATCCAGACCAACCATAATCCCGCTTACGTCCTGATCGTAGCTGATAACGCCATTGTCAGCGTCAAAGTTGCCGCCGAAGTAGCTCACCCACGCCCCGCCGTTATCGGCCAGACCGTGACGGCTGTTAGTCAGACGGGTTCCAACGGTATCCTGCTGCAGATCCCAGATATTGGTATTCGCTGACGGAATGCTCAGCGCCATATTGGCGTAGTCAGTCAGCGCTTTCTGCTGCAGAACAACCGTGTCACCCTTCTGCTGCGCCTGGTAGGTATAGGCACCTAAATCGGCTTTGTTTGCTGCCGTAAAGCGGGCCGCAGTGTCTGCGTTATTGTCATAAACGCGGATGATCTCTTTGTTTTTATAATCAGCAACAGAACCGGCGCCGGTCGCATCGTCGATACGCACGGTGTAGTTACCTGCCACATCACCGTTCACCGCCAGATGACCGTCTGAGTTAAGCGCCACGACGCCATAGTCGTAATCTGCTTTGCTCTTGTCGTTGGTGATAAAGCGGGCGTTGTTCAGATCGCTGTTCAGCACGTAGTCACGGCTGGCAACGTTCAGCACACCGCCATCGGTCAGCACCATGTTGTGCGTGTCCACCTGACCCAGGCCCAGTGCCAGTTCCGCACCGTTGTCGACGGTGATGGTGTTGGCATACAGTTCAGCCGTTTCTTCCGTCAGCGCGGCACGGCTATAGCTGTCCAGATACAGGCTGTCTGTCGCCACTGCACCGCTGTCGCCAATATTCAGGGTAGAGGCGTTGGTCAGGGTGATGGAATCCGCCAGCAGGCCAGAGTTTTCAACATTAACCTGCGACTGGTTATTCACTGCCAGCGTGTCGATATTAGACAGTTTGCGGGTATCCCACTCTGAACCGTTGTTCAGGGTGACGTTGAACAGACCGCTCTGGTAGACCTCTTCACCTGCAACGTGACCGTTGGTGTCGTAGGTGGAATCAGGCCAGATGCTGTTTGGCGACAGGGTTCTCCAGTCAACACTGCTGTAACCCTCACCATACATCTGCGCGGTGCCGATCGCTTCAACGCTGGATTGTGCAGCGCCAACCCATTTGCTGCCGTTGGTCAGTGTAACATCCAGCTTATCGGTACCATCCCAGCCGTTGGTGGTTGGGTTATACACACCGTCTTCGGTGGTATCGGTTGCCGGGTCGCCATTCTCGTAGAAGTTATTGTCGAAGGTGCTGGAGAACAGGATATCGCCGGTAACGGTAGAGTGATCGAAGGTGGCGGTGGTTTGCATGGCGTTGTCAGACGCGCTGGCCGCGACGATCAGTGCCGCGTCATCTGCGCCGGTCGCGTTGGTTTCACCGTAGTCGCTCGGCTTCGCGGTTTGACCATAGAACCCGCTGGTACCCAGATCGCTGTATGCGCCAGAGGTCAGAACAGAGTCTTTGACCACCAGGGTGTTAGTAAAGACATTACTGCTATCCGCAACGCCTTCAACGCCGTCATACGGGGTATTGTCCAGCTCATGGTAACCCTGAGTCAGCGTGATGCCTGCAACGTGGGAGTTGTTCTGGATAACAATATCCGATTCCACATCCAGCGTAATCGCATTACCCAGTCCATAGGTATCCAGATAGTGGGTTTCGATGTTGTCATCATTCAGAACATCATACGCATAATGCTCATAGGTATCGTTAATGGTGGAGTGATCGACGGTCAGGCTAAAACGATCGTACTGCGTATGGGTCGTGCCGTCCGTATCAACCCCATCAGCACACGTGGTGGTCATGCACTTTGAGGTGATCATGCCATTAATGGTGCTGTTAGAAATGCTCAGCGCATTCGCTCTTCCATTGACACCATCGTCAAGGTAGTACGTCGAAATAACACCGTTCACCGTTGACTTATTAATCACCGGATAAATATCACCGTCGTGGGTGGCATCCGAGTAATCCCAGTCAGCGTAGCCATAATACCAGGGTGTTGATGCTGAATTATCATATCCGAAGGTATTATATGTGGCACCAGAAATATCTTTCGCATTGGCCTGAGAAGCGATAGCCAGGGTGCAGGCTAATGCAAGTTGTGATACAACCAGTTTCTTTTTCCATGTTTGCATTGGGTCATCCCTCCTCAGGGACGTAAGCAAGTTTGTCCATCAAATCATTTGGCAACATTGTATTGCGGAGGGAATTATGCATTTTCATTTCGAAAAGGCTCAATGAATGATTCCATTAAGTCCGTATCCAGACTAATAACATGAAAAAAATGCAACGACATTAAAAATTATAAATAAACACTATAAAAACAGCGAATTAAAATCATCTGACATAAATATAGAAAATATAATAAAGAATAATAGATCATTATTAATGATATATTTACTTCAATTTAGAAATCGCACCAATATCTCGAGCGTGTGAAAAACAGGCTGACGTTGGTTATATATATTGACCATGTGAAACATCGCAAACCCCATTTCGCATTAACAAAAAGCCTACTTTCGTAAAACCCTCTCCTCCACTTTCATGTACACTAGCCTTCTTTGTTCCACAAACGTCAGGCATATCATGACCGATTTAATTGCTCGTCCCCGTCGTCTGCGCAAGTCACCTGCACTGCGCGCTATGTTTGAAGAGACAACACTGACCTTAAACGATCTGGTGTTGCCGATTTTTGTTGAAGAAGAGATCGATGACTACAAAGCCATCGACGCCATGCCAGGCGTGATGCGCATTCCGGAAAAATATCTGGCGCGTGAGATCGAACGTATCGCCAACGCGGGGATCCGCTCGGTGATGACCTTTGGCATCTCCCACCACACTGACGCTACCGGCAGCGATGCCTGGAAAGAGGACGGTCTGGTCGCCCGGATGTCGCGGATCTGCAAAGAGACCGTGCCGGAAATGATCGTCATGTCGGACACCTGTTTCTGTGAATATACCTCTCATGGCCACTGCGGTGTGCTGTGCGATCACGGTGTCGATAACGACGCCACTTTGCTGAATCTCGGCAAGCAGGCGGTGGTAGCTGCAGCAGCCGGTGCGGATTTCATCGCACCTTCCGCTGCCATGGACGGGCAGGTTCAGGCGATCCGCCAGGCGCTTGATGCGGCCGGATTCACTGATACCGCCATCATGTCCTACTCCACCAAGTTTGCCTCTTCGTTCTACGGTCCGTTCCGTGAAGCGGCCGGTACAGCGCTGAAAGGCGATCGCAAAACCTATCAGATGAACCCGCTGAACCGCCGTGAAGCCATCCGTGAATCACTGCTGGATGAAGCCCAGGGCGCAGATTGCCTGATGGTGAAACCAGCTGGCGCGTATCTGGATATCCTGCGCGACATTCGCGAGCGCACCGAGCTGCCGCTGGGTGCATACCAGGTGAGCGGCGAGTACGCGATGATCAAATTCGCCGCGCAGGCGGGTGCCATCGACGAAGAGAAAGTGATCCTGGAAAGCCTGGGCGCAATCAAACGTGCTGGCGCGGATCTGATCTTCAGCTACTTTGCGCTGGATCTGGCCGAGAAGAAAATTCTGCGTTAATCCGCTTTAGCGCCGGGTGGCGGCTTCGCCTTACCCGGCCTCCTCTCTGCGCTAATCTTCACCAAACTGCAATACAACCGACATCTCTCCCTTCTACTGTCTGAGCAAGACGGCAGGAGGAGTAACCATGTTTAGTCTCGATAGCGTTCTCGACGACCTTTGGCCTCAGGCGAGGCCTGCACCCTGGCAAAAAAGTCTGTTAAAAAGACTGTTCTACGAAGAAGAATTCCAGCAATTTGCCGCGACACACCGCCATCTGAAAGGCCTGGATATGGTGGAGCAAGTTCTGGAGCACCTCGATATTCTCTGCACCGTTTCCGCCCGCGATCTCGAACAAATCCCTGAACATGGCCCGCTGGTCATTATTGCCAACCACCCAACCGGAACGCTGGACGGGCTGGCGCTGATGTATGCCGTTTCCCGTGTACGGCGCGATGTGAAAGTCGTCACTAACCGGATGCTGACCCACCTTGAACCGCTTAGCTCGCTGTTTATTCCGGTGGACAATATGGGCGGCAGAACGGCAAAAACGTCCCTGATGCAGATGGAACAGCATCTGCAAAACGCAGGTGTGCTGATCTTCTTCCCGGCGGGAGAAGTGTCCCGTCCTACGCGCAAAGGGATCCGCGATAAAAAATGGCACCCCGGCTTTATTAAACTCGCCAGTAAGCTGCGCGTACCGCTGCTGCCGGTGCATATTCAGGCACACAACAGCCTGCTCTTTTATGCCAGCACGCTGGTGTCCCCCACCGTATCGATGCTCTTGCTGATGCAGCAGATGTTCCGCCGCCGCCACAGCCAGCTACCGATAAAGATCGGCCAGCAGATAGCCTGGCATCACTGGTATAGCACAACCCTTTCATCGCGTGAGATGGCCGAGCAGTGCCGTCAGCACGTGATACGTCTTGGCAAGGGAGTGCCTGGCGTCTTTAAAACCCAATGCGCCATTGCCCGTCCGGAAGACCGGGCCACGCTGAAGCGCGAGCTGGCCCAGGCCGAATGTCTGGGCAAAACCAGCGATGGCAAAACCATTTATCTGTGGCAACGCAACGGGCAGGAAGAGGCTCCCCTGCTGCGCGAGCTGGGACGCCTGCGCGAGATTGCGTTTCGCGCCGTAGAGGAAGGGAGCGGTAAACGTCGGGACACCGACAGTTACGACGATGACTATCTGCACCTGATCCTGTGGGATGAAGACGATCTGGAGATCGTCGGCGCCTATCGCTTTATGCCCACTGCCAGACAGGTCGAGCAACGCGGTCTGGAAGGGCTTTATAGCTACAGTCTGTTCCACTATGACGATAAAATGCAGGACGTGCTGGAACACGGTATTGAACTGGGGCGCAGCTTTATTCAACCGCGCTACTGGGGTCGTCGCGGTCTGGACTATCTGTGGTCCGGTATTGGTGCCTATCTGGCGCGTTATCCGCACTACCGCTACCTCTTTGGCCCGGTCTCGATTTCCGGTGGCTTACCGCCTGCCGCACGGGATCTGCTGGTGGCGTTTTACCGCCTCTGGTTCCCGGCGACACATCCCTTAGCCGCGTCACGTCAGCCTTATCCGGCCTCCCTGCCGGACGTGCTGGCGCAGTTTGGCGGGGTCGATTACGTGGATGACCTGACGAAGCTGAAATCCCTGCTCGGTAATCTGGGGTGCGGTATTCCACCGCTCTACAAACAGTATTCCGAGCTGTGTGAACCCGGCGGCGTGCAGTTTATCGATTTTGGCAGCGACCCGGCGTTCAACAACTGCATCGACGGGCTGGTGCTGGTGGACTTGTGCTACCTCAAGGCAAACCGCTATCAGCGGTATATTGAGGCGCACCTTTAACTGTGCGGTTATTTGTAGGCCGGGTAAGCGCAGCGCCACCCGGCAAGAACGGTGCACAATTGCCGGGTGGCGGCTACGCCTTACCCGGCCTAAGGGAGCGATGGTTCAAGGACGGTAAAACGGCTTATCTCCCAAAATTGTCGCCCGCTGCATAATCCGACGCTGTGGCAGATAATCCGCATTCGCATAGTGCTGCGTCACGCGGTTATCCCAGATCGCCAGATCGTTCTCCTGCCAGCGCCAGCGCACCTGAAACTCCGGTTTGGTGATATGCGCAAACAGGAAACGTAACAGCGCCTCGCTCTCTTTTTCCGTCACGTCCACAATCCGCGTCGTGAATCCCTCATTCACAAACAGCGCCTGCTTGCCGGTTACCGGATGGGTGCGCACGACCGGATGGAGCAGCGGGGGATGTTTCGCAACCGCCTCATGCCAGCGCTGATGCTCCGCTTCTGTTTTGCGGTACTTGTACTCCTGGAATGATTTTTTAAAGTCATGCTCCGCCCGCAGGCCGCTCAGCAGGGTACGGAAGGGTGCGGACAGCGCCTCAAAGGCCGCAATGCCGCTGGCCCACAGCGTATCGCCGCCCGTCTCCGGCAGCAGCTTCGCCGAAAGAATCGCCCCTGCAGGTGGCGTCTCGATAAACGTCACATCCGTGTGCCAGTTGTCGTTGTCCGGCGGATTATCGTTATGCGTGTCGAGCACAATAATCTCCTCCACCCCTTCCGCATGCGGATAAACCGGATGGATATGCAGATCGCCAAAGCGCAGTGCCAGGGCGCGTTGCTGCTGCGGGGTGATTGCCTGTTCGCGCAGGAATACCACCTGATGGCGCAGCACCGCATGATAAAGCTGCTCAAACTGGTTATCGCTCAGCGGACGGGTCACATCCAGGCCCGACACCTGCGCACCAATATATGGCCCCAGCGGGGTAATGGTCAGACGTTCACTCATTGTATTTCTCCATGCCAGGGCGTCAGACGACGCTGCAGCGCGCGCAGCCCCAGTTCTAATCCAAAGGCGATCACGGCGATAACCGCAATCCCGGCCAGTACCACGTCAGTCGCCAGAAACTCCCCCGCCGACTGCACCATAAACCCTAACCCTCGGGTGGCGGCGATCAGCTCTGCCGCCACCAGCGTTGACCAGCCCACGCCAAGGCCGATGCGTAATCCGGTTAAAATCTCCGGCAGTGCGCCCGGTAAAATCACAAACAGCAGCACCTGTGTCCGGCTGGCTCCCAGCGATTGCGCCGCGCGGATCCGCACCTGCTGAGCGCTTTTGACACCCGCCAGAGCCGACATGGCAACCGGGGCGAAAATCGCCAGATAAATCAGCAGGATTTTTGACGTTTCACCGATGCCGAACCAGATCACCATCAGCGGCAGATAGGCCAGCGGCGGCACCGGACGGTAAAGCTCAATCAGCGGGTCGAGGATGCCGCGCACCGTCGGGCTTAAGCCCATCGCGATCCCGACCGGAATGCCGATTATCACCGCCGCCAGTAGCGCCACCAGAATGCGCGCCAGGCTTGCACCTAAGTGCTGCCAGAGCGTAGCGTCCATAAAGCCCTGCGGCCCGGCAATGGTGATGAGTTTTGCCAGCACCTGCCCCGGCGGCGGCAGAAACAGCGGGTTGATCCATGCCTGCGCGGCAACCAGCCACCAGACCGCCAGCAACACCAGCAACGTGCCGACACTGAGTGTTATCTGGCGCGAGAAAGGCCAGCGTAAGGCCGGGCGCGCGCGTCGCGTTTTCTCGCTGAAGACGATGCTCATGAGAAGGCCTCCCGTTGTTCAAACACGCGGCTTAAGACGTATTCACGCTGTTCGATAAACCGCGGATCGGATTTGATGCTGCGTACCGGCTCCCCCGCGACATAGCGACGGGCAAACTCAAGCGGCAGCCGCTCCAGCACGCGCCCCGGGCCAGGGGACAACAGCACCAGCTCGGTCGCCATAAACACCGCCTCTTCGATATCGTGGGTGATCAGCAGCACCTGTTTACCCGTTTCATGCCACAGGCGTAAAAGCAGGGTTTGCATCTGCTCGCGGGTAAAGGCATCCAGCGCCCCGAACGGCTCATCCAGCAGCAAAAGCTGCGGATTGGCCGCCAGCGCGCGGGCAATACCAACCCGCTGACGCTGGCCGCCGGAAAGCTGCCAGATAAACCGTTTTTCAGCCCCTTCAAGACCGACCTTTTTGAGCATGTCCCGTGCTGTTGCCAGCCGTTGCTCGCGGCTTACGCCCGCCAGTTGCAACCCAAACGCCACGTTTTCCTGCACGTTGCGCCAGGGAAGCAGACCTTCGTTCTGAAAGACCACCCCGCGCTCAGCGCCCGGGCCCTTCACTTTTTTCCCTTCCAGTTGAATGGAGCCATGCTGATATGGCACAAACCCGGCAATCAGATTCAGCAGCGTGGTTTTCCCGCACCCGGACGGGCCAAGCACAACCAGCAGCTCACCGCTCTCCAGCGTCAGGTTGATGTTCTCCAGGGCCGGTTTGCCACCGTAATCAGCAGACAGATTTGTAATAGTCAGCATCGCTGCCCCCCTATTTCACAAAGCGATCGGTCACGTACTGGCTATAGTCCGCCGCCACCGCAGGCACTTTGCCCTGCTCTTTCAGGAACGTGGCGGTATCGACAATCGCTTTGTTTACCGGCCCGGTCAGCTGTTGTACCTGCTGGGCAGGCGTGAGATAGTTATTACCTTTCACCAGCCTTGGAACGTCCGCTTGCGGCACGCCGCTCAGACGGGACAGTTTTTCGAGATTGGCAGGCTGCTTCAGCCATGCATCCGGGTTGCTGATATAGGGCTGCTGAGCGTCGAGGGCGCTTTTGGCAAAGGCCTTCACGACCTCAGGATGTTTCTCAGCAAAATCTTTGCGCACCACCCACACGTCGAGCGTTGGCGCGCCCCACTGGCCCACTTTTTCGGAGTCGGTCAGCACGGTGCCGTCTTTTTCCAGCTCATTAACGGCCGGTGCCCAGACGTATGCACCATCAATATCGCCGCGCTGCCAGGCCGCAATAATCGCCGGTGGCTGCAGATTTATGATTTGCACCTGGCCTGGCTTGATGCCCCAGTGTTTCAGCGCCGCCAGCAGGCTGTAGTGAGTGGTCGAAATGAACGGCACGGCGATGCGCTTGCCGATCAGGTCTTCCGGTTTGGTGATGTTTTTCTTCACCACCAGCGCTTCGGAGTTACCCAGCTGTGAAGCGAGGAGGAAAACTTCAATCGGCACCTGCTGGCTGGCCGCTACCGCCAGCGGGCTGGAACCGATATTACCAATCTGCACGTCGCCGGACGCAAGCGCACGCACCACGGCCGCCCCGCTGTCGAACTTACGCCAGTCGACGTTTGCGCCGCTCTCTTTGGCAAAGGTGTTATCCGCCTGCGCGACTTTCGCAGGCTCTGCGGAGGTCTGATACGCGACGGTGACGTCCACCGCCTGCGCCTGAAATGCCCACAGCGCCAGCGCGCCGAGTAATGTAATTCGCGATGTAATTGCCATCCTGTCTGCTCCCCTTGTTGTTATGAGGGCAGTATTTCCGGCGCGGGAATTTTGATAAAGGAATTAAAACGAATCGCTAATAACGATTCGTTTTTAGAAAAAAAGCGGGAAAGGATAGTTGGTTTTGTGCGGTTGTTTTTTTCCCTCTCCCTGTGGGAGAGGGTCAGGGTGAGGGCATCAGCGCTGCGCGTTAAGCTCAGCAATATCTTTCGGCGTGGTGCGACAGCATCCACCGATTAATCTGGCACCGGCCTCCAGCCACTGGGGCAAATACCCCGCCAGCGTCTCGCACGCTTCACCGTGATGGTGCCAGGTTTTGGTCACCGCATCATAATGCTCGCCCGAGTTCGGATAGACCACCAGCGGCAGTGCCGTCAGGCTGTGCAGGTGTTTCAGCGCCGCGGTGGTGTTTTCCAGCGCGATACAGTTGATGCCCAGCGCCACGACCTGCGAATTATCTTTCAGGGCCGCGACAACTTCCAGCAGCGGTGTCCCGTCGCTCAGGTGCTCGCTGTCGCGCAGGGTAAACGAGAACCATGCCCGGGCGCGGGGATACTCAGCCACAAGTGCTGCCAGCGCCTTGATCTCCTCAAAGGAGGGTAGCGTTTCGCAAGCCAGCAGATCCGCCCCCGCATCCAGCAACGCCTCAATGCGCGGACGATGAAACGCGGTAAACTCTTCGGCGCGACGCACATAATCTCCGCGATACTCAGAGCCATCCGCCAGATAGGCGCCATACGGCCCAACGGACCCCGCCACCAGCAGCGTGCCCGCATGCGGATTTTCCGCCAGATACGCTTCACGCGCCTTACGCGCCAGCTCCACGCTTTTGCCGATCAACGCGCGGGACTGCGCCTCATCCAGACCGCGCGCCGCAAAGCCCGCAGGCGTGGCCTGATAGCTGGCGGTGATCGCCACCTGCGCACCCGCACGGTAGTAGTCGAGGTGGACTTCACGGATAAGCTCCGGGTTTTCCATCAATACTTTGGCAGACCAGAGGTTGTCTGCCAGGTTGCACCCGCGCGCTTCCAGTTCAGTTGCCATTGCGCCATCCAGCACCACAAACGGCTGCTTTTCAAGGAGGGCGGTAAGCGGATTATTCTGCGACATGTTCAGGCTCCTGCGATGTCAGGTTTCGGGTCAGGTAGTAGGCACCATAACACAGGGCGACGAACGGCAGGCCACAATAAAGGGCAATGCGCTGGCTCGGATCAAACCACAGGCCGATACATGCCACCACGCAGAGGATAAACCCGAGCACCGGCACCAGCGGATACCACGGCGCGCGATAGTGCAGAGCAGACAGCGGCTGTCCGGACTGCAGATGACGACGACGGAAGACAAAGTGCGACGCGCAGATGCTGATCCATACCGCCACCACCGCAAAACCGGAAATGGCCGACAGCGCCACAAACACCGTGTCTGGCGCAACCACGCTTGAGAAGAGCGCCAGCACGCCACCGAGCATGGAAACGGAGAGCGCCGTCAGCGGCACGCCGTTTTTATTGACGCGGGCAAAGCAGCGCGGCAGCGTTTTCTCGTTAGAAAGCGACCACAGCATGCGCCCTGAGGCGTACAAGCCAGAGTTTGCCGCCGAGAGGATCGCGGTCAAAATCACAAAGTTAAAGATATCTGCCGCATACGGGATCCCGACTTTTTCAAACACCAGCACAAACGGGCTCTTTTCCACCCCGGCCTGCTGCATCGGGATCAGCGCCGCCAGCACAAACACGGTGCCGATAAAGAAGATGATCAGTCGGGCAATGGTCGCGCGGATCGCCACCGGAATAACCTTATGCGGGTTTTCCGTTTCGCCCGCCGCAATGCCGATAAGCTCGGTGCCGGAGAAGGCAAAGTTCACCGCCACCATGGTCATCAGGATCGGCAGGCCGCCATGCGGGAACCAGCCTTCAGCGGTAATGTTGCTCAGACCCGGCGCAGGCGAACCGTCCTGCATTGGAATAAAGCCAAAGATCGCCGCGCCACCAAGAATAATAAAAGCGATGATGGTGATAACTTTCACCAGCGAGAACCAGAATTCGCCCTCGGCAAAGAAACGCGTGGAGATGACGTTAAGGCCAAAAATCACCACGCAGAAGACCACGCACCATACCCAGACGGGCACCTGTGGGAACCAGTACTGCATACAGAACCCGGCGGCGGTAAAGCTCGACCCTAGCGCCACCGTCCAGGTGAGCCAGTACAGCCACGCCACGGTATAGCCTGTCGCCGGGCCGAGGTAACGAGCGGCATAGACGTGAAACGCACCGGTTTCCGGCATCGCCACCGACAGTTCGCCCAGACACTGCATCACCAGCCAGACTACCAGTGCGCCAATGAGATAGGCCAGCAGCGTGCCTGCGGCCCCGGTTGTCGAAATGATATAACCGGTATTAAAGAATAACCCTGTGCCAATCACGCCACCCAGCGAGAGCATAATCAGGTGGCGTGTTTTCATGGTGCGCTTTAGCTGCCCATTTTCTTGTTGTGTTTGCATATTACCTTCTATACGTATGGACATCTAAACATCCAAAGAAGGTGTGTTATACCGCGATTAACATAAAAAAGCTAGACGACCAGACGCAACCGGGCGCGTCGCGCACTGAGTCGGGGATGGGTTGTGAGGATCACATACAGAATCGGACGCCAGGCCATAAGCACCTCCGCAAGCAGATACTTACAGCATGGCGCGGACGGCTGTGATTCTGGCTCAGACAAAAGTTGTATCTTTCCCCTACCAGCTAAACCCTCTGCATGCTTCGCGCAGGCGAATCAAAAACTGGCGCGCGTTGGTGGTCATCGCCGACTTTTGCGACCACACCGCGCAATACTGCGCCGACGGCAGTTGGGTGATGGGCAACGCCACCAGCTTGTCATCAAGCTGTAGCGGCTGACACATCGCCCGCGCGACCACCGTCAGATAGTCCGCGTTAAGCACCATATTTAGCCGTGATGACGGAATCGGTGCGCAGTGGGGTGATATCCACCTGTCGATAAAAATGGCTGAGCTCATTTTGTAGCTGCTGGTAGTAGCCCATGGATGACTCCGGCAGTAGCCATTTGGCCTGACGCAGCGCCATCAGATCGCGGGCTTCTGCCAGTGGGTGCCCCTTGCGTGCGATGATGCAAAACGGCGAGGTAAACAGCGGTTCGATCATCACCCCTTCCGGCGGCGCCATCGGATCCACCGAGCCGATAGCCATATCTATTTCACCGTTTCGTACGCCAGGCAGGAGCGAGGAGAGCTGCCCCTCCTTCACCGTCAGCAAGACCTGGGGCAGCGTTTTCTTGAATGCCTCGGCCACATCGGGAAAGACGGTCAGCGCAATAAGCGAAGAGAACCCCACCGTCAGACGCCCGTGAGTAAAATGGTTAATCTGCTCCACTTCATCCGCCGCACGCCGCAGCTCTTCAAGCACCCACTCCGCCCGTTGGGAAAACGCCATTCCCGCCTCGGTAAGGGCAATCCCCTCTTTGCTGCGCAATAAAAGTTGGGTGCCTAAAGTTTGCTCAAGCTCACGCAATGTACGGCTCAAACCGGGCTGCGAAACGCCCAGTTCCCGTGCGGCCGAACGGATACTGCCGCTGCGCGCCACCTGACGAAAGGCCTGAAGATGGCCGAGTTTTGGCAGATATTTCATCGCTCGCCCTATAACAAAAAAGCATCACCTATAGCAAAATTATATCTTCCCGCCTGTCTGGTAAACCCCTAGATTCAGAGTGCACACAACCATTCTCATCACACTCTGACGTCAGGCGGAAAACACAATGAAAAGCCAGTCACAGATGATTTTTTTACTTTTTATCGGCTATGTCGTGGTCTACATCGATAAAACCGTAATGGGTTTTGCCCTGCTGCCGATCGAAAAAGAGTTCGGGCTTACCACCGCGCAGCTGGGCTATATCACCGGGATCTTCTTTCTCGCCTACTCTCTCTTTCAGGTGCCTGCTGGCTGGCTAAACGACCGAATCGGCTACAAAACCATGCTGATCCTTTCTCTGTGTGCACTGGGGATCTTCGCCCTCTGCTTTGGCGCGCTGGGTATGAGCGTTGGCCTGCTGCTGGTGTTTCGCTTTCTCTCCGGCGTGGGGCATTCCGGCTATCCCTGCTCCTGCGCGAAAGCGGTGGTCAGCAATTTTACGCTGGAAAAACGCACCTTCGCCCAGTCGGTCCTGCTCTCCTCCGCCGGGCTGGCGATGACCGTCGGGCCGATTGTGGCCGTCTCGGCGCTGGAACACCTGGGCTGGCACGCCTCCTTTGTGGCATTAGGGATCGTTGCCTGCGCCATTGCCATGCTGATCGCCTTGCGCGTGCCGTATCAGAAACCCGCGCCACGCCAGGCCACACATGGGCAACGCGAGGCGCTGTGGCGTAACCCCACGGTGCTGCTGCTGTTTTTCTCGGTGTTTTGCATCAATATCCCAAGCTATGGCCTGTTGGCCTGGCTGCCAAAATTCTTTGTCCAGAGCATGGGCATGCCGATTGAGGTGTCCGGTTATATCGTGGCGGCTGGCGGCGCGGGGATCTGGCTTTCGTCGTTGTGCACCGGCTGGCTGGTCGGAAAATACTTCCACCACCGCGAGCCACAGGTGATTTTGATCTGCGCACTGGTGAGCGCTGCTGCCATTCTCGGCATCTTCCACACCGCCACGGCGATGAGTGCCAGCATCCTGCTGTTTGTGGGGGAGATCTTCCTGATGGCCACCTTTGTGACCGCGTTTACCCTGCCAATGAAACGCCTGCCGGAGAACATCATGGGCTCGGCCATCGGGCTGATAAACACCGGAGGGACGCTGGGGGGCTTCGTTTCACCGGTTGTTATTGGCTATCTCGTTGGAAAAAGCCACAGTTATGAAAGCGCATTTATTTTCTTGTCACTGGCAATGGTGTGCGCGGGCGTGGCGATAGTGCCACTGATAAAAAAACCTGCGCCCTCACTGCCGGTGACTGACTGAAGGAGACTGTCATGAAAAGTAGCACTGAAAACCTTATCCGCGACGTTCACGACGAGGTGATCCGCTGGCGCAGGCATATTCATGCCAACCCGGATCTCTCATTTCAGGAAAAGCCGACCGCAGATTTTATCGCCCGTGAACTGGCGAATCTGCCGGAGCTGACGATTAGCCGCCCGCTGGAGAACAGCGTGGTGGCGGTATTACAGGGTGAAAAACCCGGCCCGATGTGGGCACTGCGTGCTGATATCGACGCCCTGCCGCTGCAGGAAGAGAGCGGTGAAGCATTCAGCTCAACCAAACCCGGCGTAATGCACGCCTGCGGTCACGATGCCCACACCGCCATGCTGATGGGCGCGGCGAAAGTGCTTTGCCACCTGCGCAGCCAGCTGTGCGGCAGCATCAAGTTTATCTTCCAGCCTGCCGAAGAAGTGCCGCCGGGCGGCGCGCGCGAACTGGTGGAGAAAGGCGAGGTTGACGATGTCGAGAAGATCTTCGGTCTGCACGTTTTCCCGACCAGTCCTACCGGTAACATTACGCTGAAAGAAGGGGTGTATGTCGCTTCCAGCGATAATTTTGATATCACGATCTTCGGCCGGGGCGGACATGGCTCAATGCCGCAGTTCTGCATCGACCCGGTGGTAATCGGCGCTGAAGTTGTCACCGCGCTGCAAAACGTGGTGGCGCGTAATCTCGACCCGATTAACGCCCCGGTGCTGACCATCGCGACCTTCCAGGCCGGTGACAGCTATAACGTGATTCCGGACAGCGCCCGCCTGGCCGGAACGGTGCGTACTCATAATCAGCAGGTACGCGAGCAGGTACCGCAGCTGGTGCAGCGTATTGTCGAGGGCGTCGTCAGTGCCCACGGCGCGCGCTGTGAGATCCGCTGGCAGCAGGGTTACGCCGTTGGCAACAACCATGCCGACACCAATGCCATCGCCAAAGCGGCGATTGCAGCGCACTTCGAAGAAGGAACGCTGCAGCTTGCCGATCGGGCCCTGTTTGGCAGCGAAGATTTCTCCTCGTATCAGGAGAAAGTCCCGGGAACGTTTCTGTTCATCGGCTGCGGCAACGAGGAAAAAGGCGCGGTCTGGAACGTCCACAATCCACACTTTCGCATCGACGAGGCCGCGCTGGCAGTGGGCGTGAAAACGCACGTTGCGCTGGTGAGCCCTCTTTTTGAGGAGATTTGACCCCTCCCATCCTGACATTGCCCGGCGGCGCGTCGCCTGCGCAGGCCGGCGCAATGGTTGGTAAATCCGTCAATCAGTTCTATAGTCGTCACAGTTTCTTAGTAACCAGGACTGACTGATGCGCTTTAACGGACTGACCAAAGGTTTCTTTATCTTTATTCTCGCCCTCGTGACGTGGGCGTTTTTCGACGTGCTGTCGCCCTACTTTTCCGCCATTCTGTGGGCCGCCATTCTGACCGTTATCTTTAACCCGGTAAAAAACAAGCTGCGCGCCGCACTGGGAGATCGCAACGGGCTGGCCTCGCTGCTGACCATCGGCATTATCTGCCTGATTGTCTTTATCCCGTTGATGGTGATCTTCTCCTCGCTCGCCATAGAGCTGAACGTGGTGTACACCAAACTGCAGGAGAACAACACCCAGTTCCCGGAGGTGGTGGCGAGCATCTTTAACCATCTGCCGGACTGGGCCAGCGGTTTCCTCGCGGATCACAACCTGACCAACGCCGCGCAGATCCAGAAAAAACTCTCCGATGTCGCCCTGCAGGGCGGGCAGTATCTGGCGGGCAGCGCGTTTCTGATCGGCAAAGGGACGTTCGGCTTTGCCATTAGCTTCGGCATCATGCTGTATCTGCTGTTCTTCTTGCTGAAAGACGGGCCGTTCCTGGTGCGCCAGATCCTCGACTCCCTGCCTCTGTCCGATTTCGCCAAGCAGCACCTGTTCGCCAAGTTTGTCGGCGTCTCGCGGGCGACGGTAAAAGGCACGGCGGTTGTCGCGGTGGTTCAGGGCACGCTCGGCGGGATTGCGTTTGCCATTGCCGGTATCGACGGCAGCATCCTTTGGGGAGCGCTGATGGCCTTCCTCTCCCTGGTGCCTGCGGTGGGGTCGGCGATTGTCTGGGTTCCGGCCGCCATTTTCCTCTTCGCGACGCATCAGATCTGGCAGGGGTTGTTCATTGTCGGCTTCTTCGTGATTATCGTCGGGCTGGTAGATAATATCCTGCGCCCGCTGCTGGTAGGCAAAGATACCAAAATGCCGGACTACCTGATCCTGATATCAACGCTTGGCGGCATGGAGCTGTACGGCATTAACGGCTTCGTGATTGGCCCGCTGATTGCCGCGCTGTTTATCGCCTGCTGGAACCTCTTCTCCGGTCGAGATCACGCGGGTAACGCCGAAGAGCTGGATGCCGCGTTTATTGAAGAAGGGAAAAATCCTCCAGATTTATAAACCGCTGACGATAACCTTCCCAACAGGCGGCGCTGTGCCGCCTTTTTTTTCGCCTTAAATCAAACGTTTTCTATAATTTGAAAGAACGCCATCCTTCTTTGGTCGTAAAAGGATCACCAGGTGCGAATCGCGACGATAACAAACTGGGCCTACGGTGCCACGGTCTGCCTGACCCTCGCTTCCGGCATCATCATGCTGATGGCGTCCAATGCCGACACCCTTGAGCGTCAGGCCGTTGAACAGCGGCAGATATTTGATCAACTTACGGAAGATATCGAAACCGATATCTGGGCGCAGTCTGATTTAGCCCGCCTGTACGTGATTAAAAAAGATCCGCAAATTCTCAGGGAATACAACCAGTCAGAGAACAAGCTGAAGAGTACCGAACTCCGGCTGGAAAAACTGCAGGATGTCGGCGCGTCAGATGATGAGCTGTCTCTGCTGCATGAAGGGATAAAAATCGTCGATGAGCTACAGGACGAACAGCAGGCCGCCCTCACCCACACGGCGCAGGGAGAAGATGCGCAGGCCATCGCCCTGCTCTACGGTGCGCCCTATGAGCAGGAGCTGGAACGCGCCCAGAATCAGATCGAACACTTCCGCCAGATACTCGACAAGCGGGTGATCGCTTCCGTTCAGGAGGCAACCAAAAAATCGAAAACGCTGCGGACAATCTCTGAAATGATGGTTGGCCTGACCGCCCTGCTGTTCCTGTTTGTGCTTGGCTTTATCTTAAAACGGCGCGTGCTGCGCCCGGTGGTACGCCTGAGCGATGTGGTGCATCGCCTGGCGTCGCAGGACTATGCCGTAGAAACACCCAATTTCAACCAGATCGATGAGATTGGCGATATGGCGCAGGCGATTCGTATCTTTCGTGAAAATGGCCTTGCGCGGCAGCGTCTGGAAAAAGAGCGCGACGCCGACTGGGCCATCCGCGAGCTGCTGGCGCGCATGACCCAGCGGCTGCAGGGGTGTGAAAACTTTGCGGACGTGATTAACGTAGCGGAGCTGTTCGCCCCCAATATCGCGCCGGGAATTGCCGGGCGGCTCTATATCCTCGACCGCGATCCGTGGCAGATGCGCTGCGTCGCGCAGTGGCTTTCGCCGCCAGGAGAGGATACGCCTTTTCATCCCGATGAGTGCTGGGCGGTCAGACGTGGGCAAAGCCATCCTCCGGTGAATGGCGAGCCGGATATCGCCTGCTACCATCTGCCGGCGTCGCACACGCATACGTCGCTCTGCGTTCCTATGATTGCCCAGGGCGAAGCCATTGGGTTGCTCTCCTTCCAGAACATCACTGCGGAAAATGCCCCTTCCCGCGCCTATCTGGAGCTGATGGCTGAAGCGCTGGCCTGGCGCTGGCCAACCAACGTCTGCGCGATGCCCTGCTGGAAAAAGCCCTCTTCGATCCGCTCACCGGCTTGCGTAACCGCCATCATCTGGAAGATACCCTGCGCACCCAAATGGCGCAGGCGGTGCGCAATGAAGAGCCGGTAAGCTGCCTGATGATCGACATCGACCACTTCAAAAGCATCAATGACCGCTTTGGTCATGAAGCGGGCGATCAGGTCATCAAAAGCGTGGCCACCATCATACAACGCGCCGTACACGACAGCGGGCTGGCATTCCGCTATGGCGGCGAAGAGTTTCTGGTGTTGCTTTCCGGCGTCGATGAAGAGGCGGCGCAGGCGTGCGCCAAAGAGATTTATAACGGCGTGCATGAACTGTCGCTGCGCTATGGGCTTTCAGAGATTGGCCCTGTGGATGTGTCGATTGGCGTCGCCAGCTATCCGCAGCACGCTCAGAGCGATAACCTGCTGCGCGCTGCCGACGTGGCCTTATACCGGGCGAAAGAGCTGGGCCGTTCGCGTATTGTGAGCTTTGGGATGCTGGAGGCGGGCTGACGGTGATTTTCGCGCCCTGAGCTTCACCGATTCAGGCGCGCGTGATCGCCCAGAGCACCACAATCCCCAGCGGATTACTCCGCTTTTCCACGTACAGGGTAGAGTTGGAATAGACGTTACCCTTCGGGTTACAGATGCGGATCTCTTTTTTTAACTCCGGCTCGTAGACTTCTGCCCCCGAGCAGCTGTGGCGGGTACTGGATTCATACCGGTAAGGTTTGCTCCATGAGGAATAGTCTCCCTCCAGTAGCCAGGCCGTTGTAAAAATCGCGAACATGGCAACCGGCAGGCTGCAAATGAAGAAGCCAAGGTATAGTTTTATCGCGCCAGCAACACGCTTGCCTTTGAGTCGTCCCTTTCTGATAAAAATAACCATCGGCACCAGCGCCAGCAGCAACGCCCCTCCGGCCAGATACTGCTCCCCGCGGATCGTAAGGTATGTCACGCGATAAACGTTAACTGACCAGACCACAAAACCAGATAGCAGGGCTATACCGCCCGCGATGAGTGGGAGCCAAAAGGTATAAGTCTCTTTTTTCATGGTGGACATATCCTTGTCATTTTTGGGTGGTGAGAAGATCAATCATCGCCCGGGTGGCCGCCGACTGGCGTCGATGTGGCGCGAAGAGCACGGAGAACGGCCGCGACCGTCCACGCAGGTGTGGCAGCACCTCAACTAACTGACCGCGCTGTATCCTGTCGCGGACGATAAATTCATAGCTCTGGCAGATCCCCATCCCCTGTTCCGCCAGCGAAACCACGCCGAGTACATCGTCTGAGATTTCGATAGTTGAACCCGGCAGCCAGTCAATATCACGTTCCTCATCACGAAACACCCAGGGGGCAATGCGTCCGGTACGCGGCATGATAAAGGGCAGACAGGTGTGACGATGCAACTCCTCCAGCGTCTGCGGGCTCCCCATGCGGTGCAGGTAATCAGGCGATGCAACCAGCAGCAGCGCTGCGTCCTCCAGCTTGCGCGCGACTAACCCACTGTCGGGCAACTGCCCCAGGCGAATCGCCAGATCGAATCCCTCCGCAATCAGATCAACGTTGCGATTGGTGATGTTCAGCTCCACCTGAACGCGTGGGTAGTGTTGGGCAAAGCGCGCCAGCAGCGGCGGCAGACGGTAGTGCCCGTAGGTGGTTGGAACGCTCATTCGCACGCGACCGGTCAGATCGCCTTCCTGGCCCCGCCCCTCGCGTTCGGCGTCATCAAGCAGTGCAAACGCAGACCTCGCCTGTTCCAGATAAACGCGTCCGGCCTCCGTCAGCCCCACGCGGCGGGTCGTTCGCTGTAATAACTGCCGTCCAAGCCGCGCTTCCAGGCGGGAAACCGCGCGACTCAGGACAGAGGGTGTGGTGGAAAGGACAACCGCTGCGGCAGTAAAAGAGCCGTGTTCAACGACAGTAATGAAGACTTCAACGTCTCCGAGATAATCGAATTTGCGGCTCATTTTGCTCTTTCAGGAACAAATGTTTTTCAATCTGGCTAATTTATCCCCTCCGGAGTGATGAGTAAAGTGAGCTGCATTCATCACCAGAGGGTAAACACTATGGATCTTCAACTCACCGGTAAGACCGCGCTGGTTACGGGCGCAACCGCAGGCATTGGTTTGGCCATCGCACGCACGCTCGCTCAAGAAGGGGTTGCCGTCACCCTTACCGGACGCGACCCGGCAAAGCTGCAAAAAGCCGCGGCCACCATCACCGACGCGACGCCTGACGCACAGGTCTCCACCGTTGTCGTTGACCTCGGTACCCTGGAGGGCGCAGAAGCCCTGTTCGCCGCCTGCCCTGATACCGATATTCTGATTAATAACCTGGGGTTCTACGAAGCCAAAGCTTTCGCGGATATTAACGACGAAGACTGGCTGCGCATGTTCAACACCAATGTGATGTCCGGCGTCCGCCTCTCACGCCACTACTTCCCGCGCATGCTGGAACGGAACTGGGGACGGGTGATTTTTATATCCAGCGAAGTGGGCGCCTTTACGCCGCCAGACATGGTGCATTACGGCGTCAGCAAATCAGCGCAGCTTGCTGTTTCGCGCGGTATGGCCGAACTGACCCGGGGAACCGGCGTGACGGTTAACAGCGTGCTGCCGTCGGCGACGCGCTCGGACGGCATTATTGAGTACCTTCGCCAGACCGCGCCTGCCCCGGATATGACCGATCGGGAGATCGAAGCGCATTTCTTCCAGACCTACCGCCCCAGCTCGTTGATAGCCAGAATGATTGAGGCAGACGAGATCGCGGCGATGGTCGCTCTGTTAGCCAGCCCACTGGGCGCGGCATCCAACGGGGCGGCTGTACGCGTCGAGGGCGGCACGTTCCGTTCCATCCTTTAATGCTGAACTCACCGGAGCCTTTTCATGTTCATTCGCACCCGTAGTCTGTCCGCCATTGCGCTGGCGGCGCTGATCGCTTTCCCGAGTCTCGCCAGTGCGGCGACGCTCCAGCCCCTTGAACGCTGGCGCAGCTATGCTGGCGTGAGCTGGGATACCTCTCAGAATGGGCAAACGCCGACGCGGTTTTCCGGCTCGGTTAACGCGCCCATTGCCGGTATCCATTTTGATGCAAAGGGCCGGACCTTTGTCAGTACGCCCCGGCTGGTTTCTGCCGCCGCCCCCGCCACGCTGAGCATTCTGGATACGACTGTTCAGTCCGGCCCTGCCCGCCTGACGGCGTTTCCGTCACGCGAGGGGAACGCGGTAAACACCGATCCCGCGCAGAACCTGCGCAACGTGCTTGGCTTTTATATTGATCGTCAAAATGGCTGGCTATGGGCGCTGGACATGGGGTTTGTCGCAGGCGAAACGGAGTCGCCCGTGGGCTCGCAGAAACTGGTCGTACTGGATCTCAACACGGGCCGCCCCCTTAAACGTATCGCCCTGGATGGCGTGGCGGACCGCAAAGCCAGCTTCCTGAACGATGTGGTTGTCGATGAGAAACGCCGTGTCGCCTATATCTCCGATAGCGGCTCGCGGAGCGCACCGGAAAACCGCGTGGGCCTTATCGTCGTAGATTTCACCACCGGCACGGCGCGACGCGTGCTCGACCGTCACCCTGCGCTACAGATTGAGCCAGGCGTCAACGTGGTTTCACACGGTGCGGAGGTCTGGCCGGGTAAACCCTTATTAATTGGCATCAACGGTATTGCGCTCTCCCCGGATGCGGGCACGCTGTACTGGACGGTCACAACGGGAACCCATGCCTGGGCAGTGCCCACGGCATTGCTGAGACAGGCAGGATCAACCGATGCGCAGATTGCCGCCAGTATCCAGGATCTCGGCGTGGTGGGCGGTAACACCGACGGTCTTGTAACCGATGCAAAGGGCAACCTCTATATCACGGATGTCACCCGCAACGGAATTGTCCGGTTTGATCCGAAGCACCGCGCTATGTCGCTTATCGCCGCCAGCGAAGACGTTTACTGGCCAGACACACCGGCAATCCGTCCGGACGGAGATTTGATCTTTACCTCGAGTCGCCTCAATGACCACTTCGCGGGAGCCGTTAAACCCGGAGAGGAACGCTATGATTTGTGGCGTTTGCCTCTCGGTGCATCACATAATACGGGCGAATAATAAAATACCCGTGGCTGGATAATCGCGAACGATTATTGATGCGGGTCAAAGGAATGTGGCTGATTGACTAAAGAACAGGGTCAGGGAGTCGATATTTATCTGGGTAGTTGTCAGTCTGTGTCTGCAGGCTGGCAACTCTGCCGGGCAAGATAAACGGCCCTTTTCGGCTCAGGAACATCCACGCAGCCACCTAAATAAAATTATCTCATGGAGAGAAAATGAAAGTTCGTCTTCTAGCGATTGTATCTGCATCCTTAATTCTTGCGGGCTGTGCTGGCTCGGTAAAACCCGACACCGTGAAAGCGGCAAATGGCAGCGCAATTGATATTTATAGCGTATCAGCACTGCCGGAACTGAATGACAACCGTATCGCCGACAACACGCTGCGCGAAGTGACCCCGACGCATGCCGCAGCCGGTATGGGGCTTGCCGTTCTCGGCGCGTTAACCGGTAACATTAACTCCGGTGACTTTGATAAAGAGAACTATAAAGGGACAGCGATCGAAACCCTGCAAAACCCGACGAACAGCTGGTTTGTTCCTAAAGCGAAACAAAATATCAGCAAGTGGCTGAACGAAAA
Source organism: Enterobacter cloacae complex sp. IR5384 (assembly GCF_049237265.1). Classification (NCBI taxonomy): domain Bacteria; kingdom Pseudomonadati; phylum Pseudomonadota; class Gammaproteobacteria; order Enterobacterales; family Enterobacteriaceae; genus Enterobacter; species Enterobacter cloacae complex sp. IR5384. The sequence continues at coordinate 107,966 of NZ_JBMKHJ010000015.1, forward strand.
AGGCAATGGCCACGTTTACAAGCAGCCGCTCTATATTGGTAAAGCAACCTGGGCGCTGATCTATAAAGACGCCACCGCGACCACGCCTCTCTATCAGCTGAAATATAAAGTCCTCTTCTATAAGCGCCCGGAAAGCGGAAATATGTTCTCTGCATTTACGGTAGCGGAATGCGCCCCTACGCCAGTTGAAGCGCCACTGAGCGAGTGGAGTGCAAATAATTACCAAAAAGTGACCAGCCAAACTGAAAGCTACATGAAAAGCTGCCTGCTTGAGCTGGATAACCAGCTGCCGCGTTTGCTGAAGCTGTAATGTGATGTGCAGTACGGCCCGCTTCGTGCGGGCTTGTGTGGGAGTACGCTCATCCTGAAATACCATGAGGTTTCAGGATGAAAAAGCTAGATAGCCGGACAACAGGCTTACCTTTTCACTTCCAGCCTGCCGGGAATACAACATTCTGGCGCCGCACCCTACCCTTCGTGATCACACTTTTTATCCCTGGCTATTCACTTACCAAAAAGCGGTGTTATCATTCACTTCGTAAATACCTTTCAACTCTACCCGAGGCTTTGATGCTGGAGAATGTAATCATCTGATAATCAGCCCCCCGACCTTTCAGGCCGGACTGATTATCAATGCGCCGAAATCGAATGCGGACACCGTTGTGTGTTTGCACGTTTTGCACATGATGATTAAACAGGTTTTCCAGTATGAATTTATCCCGTCAGGAACAACGTACCTTACACGTTCTCGCTAAAGGTGGACGTATTGTGCACGTCCGCGATGCATCTGGCCGCGTCACTTCCGTTGAATGCTACAGCCGGGAAGGGCTTCTGCTCACCGACTGCACACTCGCCGTCTTTAAAAAACTCAAAACCAAAAAGCTGATCAAATCCGTCAACGGTCAACCCTACCGCATCAATACCACCGGGCTGAACAACGTTCGCGCCCAGCCTGATAATCGATAAGGAGAGGATTATGGATATCCCACGTATTTTTACTATCAGCGAAAGTGAACACCGCATTCACAACCCCTTCACGCCAGAGAAGTACGCCACGCTGGGCCGCGTGTTACGCATGAAGCAAGGCGCGCGCATTCTCGATCTCGGCAGCGGCTCGGGAGAGATGCTGTGTACCTGGGCACGTGACTATGGCATTACCGGTACCGGCATCGACATGAGCCCGCTCTTCACCGCTCAGGCAAAGCTGCGCGCGGAAAAGCTTGGCGTCAGTGAACGCGTTCATTTTATTCATAACGACGCGGCGGGCTACGTCGCGGATGAAAAATGTGACGTGGCGGCCTGCGTAGGGGCCACCTGGATTGCGGGCGGCGTCGCCGGGACGATCGAACTGCTGGCAAAGAGCCTTAAACCAGGCGGACTGGTGCTTATCGGCGAACCGTACTGGTGTCAACTGCCTGCAACGGAAGAGATTGCCCAGGCCTGTGGCGTTTCATCGGTGGCCGATTTCCTCCCCCTGCCCGACCTTGTCGCCTCTTTCGATGAACAGGGCTATGACCTGGTCGAAATGGTACTGGCAGACCAGGAAGGCTGGGATCGGTATGAAGCGGCTAAATGGCTGACCATGCGCCGCTGGCTGGAGGAGAACCCTGACGATAACTTTGCGCATGAGGTTCGGGCAGAGCTGACGAATGCGCCTAAACGCCATGTGACATATACGCGGGAGTATTTTGGCTGGGGCGTGTTTGCGTTAATCGCACGATAAAAAGGAGCAGGCGATATAACCCAAAGGTTATATCGCCTTTTTGCAGGGAGCGCACAATATTACGCCTGTCGTACTTTATTATTGTTAATCATTCCCTTTATTCGTCATCGTAATTACAGGTTGTTATTCTTTTACTGGCGCGAGATGAATACCAGGGGATCGTCTATTGAGAAAAACCGATGAGGCGAATATATTGCCCGTAAAACAGCCAGGCACATTAATGAAGGAAGCATGATGGATATTGCGCTGCTTAACAGGGGATGGAATAGAACCTGGTCAGATACGATGGTGAATCTGGAAGCCCGAAAGGTCATCGAAACTGCAAATCGACTGTCAGCTTACTATTTACAAGATGGTCTAACACGTATCAAGTTTGTTGAGGAAATAAAACAGGTCGTAGAAAAAGAGTTCGCGACAGCACGGCGGTCGAAAACCGATGAAGAATGCATTGAATGCCTCAAAAATCTGCGTGCTGAAAAAGAGAATCTTCTTGAGCAAGAGCGCTTGTTAAGGACCAGGTCCGCTCAGCTTTATGCGAAGGTCGAGTTTGTCAGAGAAAATAACAAGATAGTCGGATATGTTATTTCAGCTGTGAATGTGGTGCTTTCAGGGATGGTTTTCTTTGGTGGCTTTATGATGTTATCCACTATGGGGCCAATTGGTATGCTGGCTGGGGCAGTCCTGATTGCCGATGGTATGAACGGATTAACGAAAGAAGTGCTCAACTTTGATCAGCCAGCAGGACATAAACCCTCGCAAGGTATCATTGCTGACTCCGCGATGCATACAGCCCAATTTATGGGATTCAATCGTAACACGGGCCTGGCTCTCTATAATGGAGTTACTCTTGGAGCCAGTGTGTACAGCATTGTAGGACTCGCTCGAAAAACTGGAGCCTGGAGATTATTCCGCTGGCTTCAACACGATTACTATCGCAAAGTCAGCACAATGAGCACTCCTACGCTAACAATGAAGATTGTCGGTTATGGTGTTAAAGCAAAAGTGATTTTCGACCTGGTGACAACAGAAAATGGAACCAATTAATCTTTGATAGTTTTTCGGTAACGCCAGGATTTATAGGAAATTACCGGCGGCTGTGCAAAGGACATAATGGCAACCCCAAAGATCATCGCCAGCCCCCATGCAATTACTCTATCAGGTGAGCTGAAGACAATAAGTAGTAATAGGATAAAGGTACAAACAGCCACCACTCCCGCCAAGGTAACAAATCGTCTGGCGAGGTCATTTATGGCCTCTCCAAGCGTTCCTCCATATTTTTCAATATTGCTTTTTATCTTCTGCAATTCGGGCTGCGTAAACCCTGAACGTAACAAAGCCTCATCAGTCACTTTCATATCGTCTCGTCCCTTAGCTCCCAGAAGTGTTTTCTCAACCGCTGATTGTGAAAATAATCATACTGATGAACTTTACAGCAATCCACTTGATGTTTGCGCAATGTATCAGATTTCAGACAATAGAAGCCATAAAGCCCCGTTAGTGGTGCAAGCAACAAGCGGAGCGTAGCGACTACATCAGTGTTCAGAAGGATCACACCTTATCAGGGTGCTCGTGTACCTTTCGGAGCGTGAGCGAAGCGCTGCCTGCGTATTGTGTGCAGGTACGTTTACCACTATTCACCTGTTTACGTGGCTCACAGGCCACACATCGGGCTTAAATACGTGTGATAAATCTGTTTCGGGATAGTTTAGAGACGTTGGCAACGTCGTCAGCTTTGAGTTGATAGCGGTTCGTGGGGAGTGTTCACACTTTGTACCTGTTCGAGCTTTACAACTACAGGCCTACAGGCCGCTACGTGCTGACATCCCTGAATAGCCACAGTTAACCATAGCGGCAACTGTTGGTCAGATAATAGGAACAAACAAATCAAATCAACTTAACTCATTGTTTTTCAAGAATTTATTCTTGTCGACAAATAATCCTATACACATGGCTATACACATTGGCGGAAGCGTTCAAAACTCGTCCACCTCATCGCACAACAAAATACTTTTTCTTATGAAAAGCGTACATACTATTCACCATCATATTTTTATATGAAATATCAATATGATAGAAGTTAACCGTTAAGTGAAGAGTGAACAGCAAACCCTACATTTGATCTTAGACCATAATAAAACCCAGCATTCGCCGGGTTTGTGGTCCACTCGCATAAAATTTATGATAGGTCAAAACTATCTTTTCCTAAATTTAACCTATTCCAAAAGAACAGGGCTGTGAAGTTAGCCCCATCCTTAACCTATTAAATTTATTCAAGATATAAGGATTGCTCAATGAACTGACTGGCACCACATAAATGAACTTTAACCTCACGCTCACCAAAAAATGCCTGCCAATATTTTTTTATATCCTTTTCTTTTTCTTTATCTCTTTCATATGTTACGACTTCAATTTTAACACTTCGTTTAATCATTCGAGATAAAAGTTGTCTCATTTCAAAATCGGCATTCGGCAACGAATAACCTATGAAGATTATTTTGTCAGCTTCAGATAATTCAATACCAGCGTTCTGCCAAATTATTTTGTATTGAGGATTTGATAGATCCTTGAGAAAGGTAGGCATAATAAGATTTGATATCAGTCTATTCTCTTTATTTACTGCGTCATGATTTTTATCACAATGCCTACATGTTGCCCCTCTCGCAACCCCTATTTTTTTATTAAACCCGACATAAAGGCGCATGCATCGCGAACATTGTAGCCAGTTAAGTGAACCATGAATCTTCAGCAGTTTCACATTAAAACCACCTGCTCCTAACATTTCTAGACCCGGCTTTACCGTTTCGTCCCTTTCTTCTAAGGAGCTTATATAACAGCAATAATCAACAACTGCACGTCCGTGGTAGTTCCTTTGGATATAATCATACAATGAATTATCTAGTAGAATATCCCAGTTGGTACTAATAACGCTTACAGGATCATGCTGTCTATAATTACCACCCAGCCTCTCGCTACATGTCCTCACTAAATACTCAGCAAAGTGGTCAATATATTCCTTACTATTCCCTTTTCTTTCCAAGATCCTCCTAATGGCCAAACCAATGATATTAAAAACAGCATCCCTTGTCTTTGTCATTTGCTCAATAGACAGACCTCTAAACTGGATATTATCCGCCAAGCACCGGTCTAAAGGAGTGAACATATCTTCAATCTGAACATCTTTAAATTGCTCACGTTTATAATATAATTGTTCAGTAAGTAAGTTTTCAAAAAGCTGAAAATCTGAACCATTAAAATAGTTTGAATCCTCTTGGTGTATTTTAAATATCTCACCCATTATTTCCGCCTGCATAGGCGCGCCAGCTTCTTTTGAAAATCCAGCGCCAAGCACAAATACAGTTTTCATCCACAACCTCTTAAATTATATTCTGCGGTCAGATATTTGAAGATTAGCTTATTCATATGTCAAGAAAAAACCGGCTTCCACCGGTTTAAATACCTATTTTGTGATTTCGAGACTGCACTTCGGTAGCCAGTCAGCATTGCATTCTTCTCTAAGTGCCAGATTGGTCTGCATTCCCTGATTGGTCCGCCGCTTCTCGTACTGCAGCCCATACTCTTTCAGCATTAACGGCAGCCCCTTGCCAAACATGGTCAGACTGAGCGTATTTTTATAGCCGTTGGCTTCCATGTAGACCAGATAGGCATGGTAAAGGTATGTACGTGGCTGGCGCGGGACAATATTGGCGTTTCTCATAAACATGCCGTTGGTGTCGGGTAATGCCTCAAGATAGCCACAAAAATCAAATGCTGGATCGGCATCACGCTTGATGGTGAGAGCCTCATCAGAATTCTGCTGCGACCGAAGCAATGTTCTGGCGCTCATCGGATCGCTGAAACGTTGCATGAGTTGGCGAACAATCACAGCAAGTTCTCGAGCAATTTTATCCTTTAGCTGCGGATCGCGTTCTTCCGGTGCTATCTGCTCAGGAAAATGCAGAATAACTCTACGGCGGGGCCACATTTTTTCCACCCAGGGATATCTGCTGCGGGCAGGCATCGCGGCTGATAAGGTCGTAGATGGTTGAACGGGATAGCCCGCAAAGGTGCATCACTTCAGGTAATCGTATGAAGCGTTTCTGCTGAGCCGGAGCCGGGAGCACCGGAGCAGCTGGTGCCGGGGTGGAAACGGAAATACTGTTCATCTGGCTACCTCTCTAGTATGTTTACAACAGTCCGGGCAATTCCATCCGGATTCAGGTAGCTCCTTATTATGTTTATATAAGCGGCTCGCGCATGCTTTATTTATTTGGTGTGAAATGTTGATTCCTCAAAAAAAAAAAAAAAAAAAAAAAAAAAAAAAAAAAAAAAACAAAAAAAAAAAAAAAAAAAAAAAAAAAAAAAAAAAAATAAAACAGCTAAAAACCGTATGGAACGGACAAAAACAAACCATCCTTTTATGGAATATAATAAGGAGCATCAAGTATAAAAAAGTCTATTACACCAGGCAGTATCACAGCTAAAGTCTGAAACAAGCCATGCCATTCTGGGTTTTACATCATAAGGACGAAGACATCGGAATAATAAAAGAGCTACAAACGACCAAGACTAAACAGTTCATCATATGTATTAATTAAGTTACCAACTGAAGAATTAAATTATCCTTATCCTTCCGCATGTATCCGGATGTGTTTAATGAGCATCAGATAGATTCATTTTTATGAATATTTCCCTGAAATACAACAGGCTGACGGGAGGTTGAATGTTGAATTATTAAACAGAAATAAGACACATTTTATTCTATACATCGAACAGTGCTGAATACTTGTGAATAGTGGTGAGGAGAAAAAAGCCAGTAATAAACTGAAAAAAATATCGCTACTTATATGAGAAAAAAAATATAAGTGAAGTTTTATTTCTGTGAACAGTCATGAACAGTAGATGAACACTTCGATTCAAACACTACACTCCTCAACCCCATGTATTTACTATCTTTTTATTAAAGTGAACAGTAGTGAATAGTATGTATTAAAGGAAGGGTGAATATCAGACATGACGCCTTTCTCTGGCTAGCTATAACAAGGTCATTGTTCTGTCACTGGCACAATCCTCCTCAGTAGTGCCCTTGTATGAGTACCGGCACAATTGACACGACAACAAAACACTAATGGTGGATGCATCAATGCGTGCTAATGCATCAGCCAGTTTCACCCCGGCATGACATAAAGTTTTCCTGGCTCGCCTCAACAGACTTAATGCAAAAGGAGGGTACTGATATGGCCCTGAAGTGTCCTGAATGTGGCACGGTCGCTCATGCCAGAACCAGCGCCTATGAAGCTCCATCGGTTAAGCGCTCATGGTATCAGTGCCAGAATCTTGAATGTTCGTGCACATTTACTGCCCTTGAAAGTGTCGACACGATAATTATGAAGCCCCATAAATCAGCGACGCCTGAACCTGATTCGAAGAGCAATTCTCTCGTACGTCAGCCGCAGACCCTGGGCCGCTACGGTTCAGCCTGCCCCCTTAAAGACCGTCATGCACAATAGAATGGAGAGGAACAACAATATGAAAGAACAACAATTGACGGAAAACCAGATTCAGGCCGCAACAGGACACGTAGTTACACTCCTCGCCAGGGCAAAAAAAACCGCTTAAGGATGCGGATTGGCTCATTCGGTTGCCTACAGATGAAATAGCTCGCGAGACGGAAAAACTGACAAAAAACCTTTCCTCCTGCTGGCAGTCCCGAATTATCGACCTTTACCAAAAAATGCAGGCCTGGGTGGAGGCCAGTCAGGCTGAAGAAGCAGCTATTGAGAACCTCAGGACTCTGCGCCATCATCAGACCGAAACTGAACAGGCCAGCAAAGACAATCGGGCGAAGTTCAGGGAATTAACCAGAACGGCGGCATCGTAACGCCGGAGATGAAAGCTCTTCGGGCTGAGTATCTGGAACAACAGGAAACAGCCGCCGAGCTGGCCGGACTGATTACTGAAAAAAAGAGCAGTTGCCGATACTAGCTGGCGCGACCGGTCGTAAGGCAAAAGCCTATATCAACTGCCATCATGGCCTCACTGAGGAGCGTATCGATGAGCTTCTGCGTGACTTTTTTATTTTCCACTGTGCCGAGTTGAGCAGCCTGCTCAGGATGAAGTACAGGCAATTCGAACGGAATAGCTCAGCGCACATACCGGGCATTATTGAAGGCATAAATGATGCAGATACGCTGTATCGTGAATTTATCCTGAATCTAATGCTGAAATGGACGAATGAAATAATGCCGCTGAGATTCCGAGACGACGTTATGAGTCTGACCGGTTCAGCACCGATCAGGCTCACGTAAGGACAGGAGAAAAAGTTTTGAAGTGAAAAACAGCTCACTTATGCCCGGCCTATGCCGGGTTTTTGATGTCTGTCGCCTTAGTGCATGTCTATGCTGCATGAAAACGCATGAGTCTCATGCAACCAGTTAATGTACGTCAGACCAGACACGGCGCGGCCCAACGACACTCATGCAGGTGCATGAAAACCACTACATAAAGCGGGCAGGCGTGGCGGGGCTACGAGTGCGCGCTTTGAGGTTAAATGGTACCGATCGTACAAATCTCGAGGAGCTGGATGGGCCAAAACAGGGGTAAATCTCGCCTCTTTGGTGCGCTGTTGAGACGCAAGGAATAAGGGCGAAGAGTAGCTGTCCATAGCAGAACAAAACGGTAGAGAGTATTACAGGCTTGATGCTGTTTAGTGGGTAAATAATTTTGAAAAATTTACCGCAGCAAAGAGTATAATTTACCTCCGTCAACACGCAGCACTTGCGGTGAGTAGCCAGTCAAAAATTACATAGATCCCATCATTTTTCACTAGTTAAAGCAAGTATCCAAAGGATGCATCATTTTGCATATGCTTTCCCGTTCCTGTACTCCCGTTCAGCGCCAGTTCCGATGCGGCTTGAGTACATCTTTGCACCTACATTAAAAGCCTCCCTTAAGTGGGCAGGCGTGGCGAGGTGGGCATTGCGCGCTAACATAGTGTCTAAATATTAAAATACTTAGTTCGTGCATAGCTTCACAAACTCATTATTATAATGAAGCTCAGTTTTTACAGTTGTGCAATAGTTGGAATATGGTTCTTACTACATATAGCAATTGATAATAAGGAAGCATCATGATCGGCTCGACTTGGAATAAATGGGATCTTCATATACATTCTCCTCTGACTCATATAAATAATAATTACATAGGAAAAGACATAAATCTTTTTGTGGATGAGATCATTAAAAATGAATTAAAGCTGATAGCAGTGACAAATTACTGGTTTTTTGCTGAAAATGAATTAGAAATTATCAAGGCTAAATTTAAAGAGAGAAAATATCCAATATGCATATTGGCCAATGCAGAATTTCGAATTGCACAACCAAATAAATCAGGTGAATGGATAAATGTCCATGCGGTTTTTTCAGAACATATTTCAACTGATCGAATCAATAAAGTATTATCTAGAATTAACTTACAAAACACTACCGATGATAAAAAAACAATATGGTGTTGTAAAGACTCAATGGATGAGTCAAAGATAAAATTTGACGAAGCAATAATAGATTACGATACCCTTTCCAAAGGGCTAAATAACGCTTTTACTCTTGGTAAGGATTTCTTCATTGCAATATGTCCAAATGGTTATGGCGGCTTTCAGCCGGAAAAAACAGAAGGACGATCTGTTGCTGTCGCAAAAGAGATAGATAAGCTTGGCGATATTGTTCTTGGACGAGCCAGGGATCGAGATTTCTTCTTATTGGACACAAGATATGAGGACGCGCCGAAAAAACCTGTTTTCGTTTGCTCTGATGCGCATATTCTGGGTGATATTGGAAGCAAATTTACATGGGTCAAAGCCAAACCAACTTTCCAAGGATTAAGACAGACAATTTTCGAACCTGAAGAAAGAGTTCAACAGTCGAGTGATTTTATTGAACTGAATTACATAAAGCCCCACTTTAGCCGAATAGCTCTTGAGGGTAATATATTCAACGAAACTGATTTATCATTTAAGCCTCAAGCGATCCCTTTAAATAAAAACATGGTATCTATCATTGGTGGGCGAGGCACTGGAAAAAGTATCTTCCTCGATGCAATGAAGGCCGTATTGATGCCAGGTATAACGTTTAGCTCTGATAGAGATTTATCAACCAATGGCGTTAGCGTTTTTCTTGATAAAGGGTATGGAGAGGAGTCATCTATACTCTTCAATTCACAAACAGCTTCACCTTATAACTACCTTCATGTATCTCAGGGTGATATCGTTAATTTTGCAAAAAAACCAGAAAGTTTAAGCAATGAAATAAAAAGAATGCTGGGAATAAAGGATAAAGAGTATGATTCTGTAAACTCTAACTTGCTCCTGGATAATCTTTCAAAATATAGAGGGTTTGTTGATTACTGGACTCTCACTGACTCAGAAAACAACAGAGTAAATACGGATGCATTTCAACTAAAAATAATAAATGACAATAAGAAACTTACAGAAACTCTAACCAACCCTAAAAATAAATCACTCATCTCTGATTATCAAAAAAATTCCGAATCAATCAATAAATCTCAGCTAGCTTATGATAAAACTCAGGAACTGTTATCTTTCATAAGTAGAAACATTTCCGAAATCAACGATAGAATTGGAGTTTATAACAATTTAGATGCTGTGACCCCTAAACTACCTCCCTTACTAGATATACAGCATACCCTTTTGTTAAATAAAAATTTAGAAGCAATAAAAAATCGCATCGAGGATATAAAACTTAAAAATGATGAAATAAAAAAAGGATTTATAGAACAAGGAATTAACCAAGATGTCTCATCATTATTGAGCAAACTTAGTGAATATCAAGAAAACATAGACAGAGCCAAATCAAAAATCAATGAAATAAATGAAAATAAATCTCGGTACTTCACGTATGTTAAGGAGCGAAGCGAGTACGCAATAAAATATAAAGACTTTATAGAAGAGCAAGCATCAGAAATACGTAGGCTATATGATTCCCTACAAACTAATAATGATAGTTGGAATGAAGAACAGAATCATATCGTCCAAGATATACTTTCAGATATTAGTATAAGCGGCAGAGTTATCTTCGATAACGATAAATTTTATAAAGGATTGGAAGAATGTATTAACAAAGGAAAATTCAGAGCATCCAACGAAAAAAGCACAAAACAAAAATTAATTGAAACATTCAACATAAGATCCTATGAGGATTTCTTTACGTTAGTTAACAATGATAATGACCTGCCCCCACGATTAGATACAACACTCAGTTAGTAACGTCGGAATCTTCATTCTCAGAATGACCCTTTCTCCAGCCCGCTGCAAATTCAGACGGTGTCTGA